>CALJDB010000194.1 GCA_938023775.1 uncultured Clostridia bacterium | reverse complement strand
CTTAAAGTAGTACGCGCCCGCAAAGCCGCGGTTTTTCCCGCTTTTTTCGCCCTTTTCGCGAAAAACGTACCACGCGCGTACCAAATTTGTGGTATAATGGCGGTCCGCGTTTTTTCGCGGGCTGAATTTTTATACACAAAAAGGAGAATAAACTTATGAAAACCACGAGAAAAGACCGTCTTGGCCGCGTTCTGCGCACAGGGGAGGAGCAGCTGCGCGACGGGCGCTACCGCTTCCGCGGCAAGGGCGCGGACGGCGTTCGCCGCAGCTTTTCCTCTGCGCGCCTGCTGCCGACGGACCCGGTCGCGGACGGGAAAAAGGCGGAGCCGAGCCTGCGCGAAAAGGAGAACCAGTTTCTCCGCGACCGCCTCGACGAGATTGACGGCTTCGCCGCCGCGCGGCTGACGCTGAACGACGAATTCGAGCTCTATCTCGCCACGAAGGGCGCGCTGCGCGACAGCTCGCGCTTCACCTACGGGCGCGTCTGGGCGCTCCACGTTGCGCCCACGCTCGGCAAAATGCGGCTCGACGCGATCCGCTTTTCCGACGTCAAGGCGTTTTTCTGCGCGCTGCGCCGCGCGGGGCTCAGCCCCAGCACCGTGGAGCTCACGAACAGCCTCATTTATCCGACGCTGGGGCTCGCCGTGCGCGACGGGCTGCTGCGCCGCAACTGCGCCGAGGGCGCGCTGACAGAGCTGCGCCGCGGCTCCGGCTGGGAGAGCGCCCGCCGCGCCGCGCTCACGATCGAGGAGCAGGACGCATTCGTCGATTTCGTGAGCACCCACCCGGTCTACAGCCGCTGGATGCCGCTTTTTACCTTTATGCTCGGCACGGGCTGCCGCGTCGGCGAGGCGCTCGGTCTGCGCTGGAGCAGCGTTGACTTCGCCGCGAACACGATCACGGTGGACGCCGCGCTCAGCTACGGCGAGGGCGGGCTCCGTCTCGGCGCGCCGAAGACGCCCGCGAGCTTCCGCACGATCCCAATGCTCCGCGCCGTCCGCGAAGCGCTGCGCACCGAGCAGCGGCGGCAAATGCTCACCGGCGGCTGCGTCGAGGAGATCGGCGGCGCGCGGGACTTTGTGTTTCTGAACAACAGCCGCCGCCCCCACTGCCCCGCCACGGTCAACCAGCTGCTGCGCCGCATCGTGGACGCCTATAACCGCACCCCCGCCGCCGCGGCGCTGCCCCTCCCCCGCTTCAGCGCCCACATCCTGCGCCACACCTTCTGCACCCGCTTCTGCGAGAACGAGACGAATCTGCGCACGATCCAGCGCATTATGGGTCACAGCGGCATCGCCGTCACGATGGACGTTTACGCCGACGTCACCGAGCGGCAGAAGCAGGGCGTTTTCGCCTCGCTGGAGGGCAAGCTGCGCATCGGCGGCGGAAACGCTCTTGCAATCGCGCCGGGATTCGGGTATAATTCTGGGGACGAGACGAAAGGAGCGTGGGGAAGCTATGCCGAGACTGAGCGTGATCCTGCCCGCGTATAACGCGGAGCGATATCTGGACAAGGCGGTCGATTCCGTTCGGGATCAGACCTTCGGCGACTGGGAGCTGATCATAGTCGACGACGGCTCGCGCGACGCAACGCCCGCGATCTGCGACCGCCGCGCCGCGGCGGACGGGCGGGTGCGGGTCATCCATCAGGAAAACGGCGGGCTCTCCGCCGCGCGCAACGCCGGGATGTCGGCGGCGCAGGGGGAATATCTCGCGTTTCTGGACGCGGACGATTATCTCGCGCCGGGGGCGTACGAAAAGCTCTTTGCCGCGCTGGACGCCTCGAACGCCGACTGCGCCGGCTGCGGCTATACCGTCGCTTATGACGACGCGCTGGGCGAGACGGTGCTGCTGCCGCTTTCCGCCGGGGCGCACGACGCCGCGGAGGTGCGCAGCGCTATAGTTCTGCCGCTGCTGGGCGACCGGCTGCGCGAGGGCGCGTTTACGGGCATGGTCTGGCGCTTTCTCTTCAAGCGGAGCGTGATCGAGGAATACGGGCTGAAGTTCACGGACGCCTATCTGGAGGACGAGCTGTTTCTCATCCGCTATTTTTCGTCTTACCCCTGCCGCCTCGCCGTTGTGGACGAGGGACTTTATTTCTACTACCAGAGCGCCGTCAGCATCACGCGCGGCTATTTTGCCGGCTTTGCGGAGAACTATCTGCGCGTTCTGGAGGTCAAGTCCGCGCTCGCGGCTCAGTATGGGCTGGCGGTTCCGGCGGATTGGAAGGACAACTGCGCCTGGGCGGGTCTTCTCGCCGCCGTCGGCAACGAGTATGCCCCCGGCAGCCCCGGAACGGGGCGGGACAAAACGCGCCGCGTCCGTGCGCTCTGCGCCGAGGATGCGTTTGCGCATGCGCTGAAGCATTATAAACCGGCGGGGATGAACCGCCGCAAGACCGTCGTCGCCGCGCTGCTCCGCTGCCGCGCGTTCGGCGCGCTGGGTCTGCTGTATGCGGTCAAAAACCGCGGCAGAAATTAAATCCGGAAACGATCCGGCGCGTTTGCGCCGGCGGAGATATACATATTGAATACATGAAACGCAAAGGAGCCTTCCCCCTATGATCGACAAAAACGGAAAGCTGTTCGGCAAAATCAACATCATTGACCTGCTGATCATCATTATCATCATCCTCGCGCTCGTCTTCGCGGGCACCAAGATTTTGGGCCGCGACGGTTCGAGCAAGATCGCGAACGCCGTCGGCAAGACCGCTACCGTGCGCATGACGGTCTTCTGCGACGATGTGAAGGAATTCGTGCCCGACGCGCTGCACATCGGCGACCCGGTGGAGCAGTATCAGTCCTCGATCGCGCTCGGCAAGCTGCTGGAGTTTTCCAGCGAGCCGGCTTACACCTATCAGTACGACCCCCAGACCGGCGAGAGCGTCAAGGTGCCGGAGGTGAACCAAATCTTCATGACCGCCGTCATCGAGGCGACGGGTGTTTTCAATGAGTGGGGGCTCACCGTAAACGACACGACCTTCGTCGTCGGCGGCGGCTACTTCTTCAACATCGGTCAGACCCGCGTCGGCGTTACGATCCAGAGCTTCGAGCCTGTCGCGTGAGGACGGCGCGATGACGATTCTGAGCGGAAGCGTGCTCGGCACGCTCTATCGCTGGTGGACCCTCAGCGCCGTGTTCGGGCTGCTCCGCCGCTGCTGGGCGTTTGTCCGCCGCGCGGCGGGAGAAAGCCGCATTTTCGGCGCGATGTTCGGTCCCTCGAAGCTGGACGGGCTGTGGTCCGCCTCGCTTTTCGCGTGCATGCTGCGCGCGGTCATCAACGCGCTCGTCGCCGTCTGCCGATGGATTGCCAAGGGCGTTCGCGGCAGCGCGATCTGTTCGTGGCTCGCTCCGGCGGTCGCGTCTTCGCGCATTCTGAAGCTGGAAACGCTCTTCGGGCTTTTCTGCTGCGTGATGTTCATCGTGCCCCACAGCTACTGGAACAATCTCTACGCCGTAATCGCCGCCGTGGCGTTTCTGGCGCTCTATCTGCTGCTCTGCGGCTTCGGAAAGCGGGAGCTTTTTTATCCCGACGCGCTGGGGCTCGGTCTTGCGCTCTTTGCGCTCTCCTGCCTGCTGAGCATGCTCTTCTCCCCGGACCGGACGGACTCGCTGCGCATTCTGCTTTTCTTCTTCGCGGCGTTTCTGTTCTGCTGGATCGTCGCGGGCATGTGCCGGACGCCGGCGTCCCTGCGGCGGCTGCTCGGATTTTTCTATGTGAGCCTGCTTATCGTGTGCATCATGGGCATCGCCCAGCGCGCGCTCGGACTCGTCAGCGTAAACGCCTCCTATACGGACGCCTCGCTGAACCGCGGCGTGCCGGGCCGCATCTATTCCTCGCTCGATAATCCGAACAACCTCTCCGGCTTCATCCAGCTCTTCCTGCCGCTCGCCGCGGCTTACGCCGCCGGTGCAAAGCGCGGCTGGCAGCGCGCGCTGCTCGCGCTCGGCCTCGTCTTCCCGCTCGCGGCGCTGCTGATGACCTATGCCCGCGCAGGCTGGCTCTCCGTCATGCTCGCCGCCGCGGTGTTCCTCTACTGCTGCAACAAGCGGCTCATCCCGGTGCTCGCGGTGCTGGCACTGTGCTGCGTGCCCTTCCTTCCGGCGAGCGTGCTGACCCGGCTTTCCACCATCGGCTCGACGCGGGACACCTCCACCATCCACCGGCTGGACATCTGGACCGGCGTTACAAGCCTGCTGCTGGACAAGGGCTACTGGCTGACCGGCATCGGTCTCGGGCCGAACGCCTTCAAGGAGGTTTACCCGCATTACGCTGTCGGCATTGCCCGCACCGGCGCTTACCACTCCCAGATGCTCTATCTGGAGCTCTTCCTCGAAATGGGCGTGCTCGGCTTTGTGTCGTTTATGTGGGCGATGCTGAAATACGCCGGCCGCATCGGACGCGACATCGCGCGCTCGACCGACCGGAGCATCCGCTATGTGCTCATCGCCGTCATCTCCACCTTCTCCGCCCTCGCCCTCTCCTCCATCGTGGAATACCTCTGGTTCTACCAGCGGTTGATCTTCGCCTTCTTCCTCTTCCTCGGCATCGCCGTCGCCGCGTGCAATATGGCGGAGGGAGAGAAGCGGTTAAAAAATGAATAAAAATGCAAAAATCCCCCGCCCGGCGTAAAGCCGGGCGGGGGTGCTGTTTTGCTTTTCTTTACTCCTCGTCGGAGTCGGTCTCGTCCTCGTCGGTCTCGTCGAAGTCGAACTCGAGCATTTCGCCGCAGTTCGGGCACTGGATGGAGCCGAGG
>CALJDB010000193.1 GCA_938023775.1 uncultured Clostridia bacterium | reverse complement strand
CAGTCAGCCTTCGGCTGACAGCCTCCCTTGCACAGGGAGGCCTTTAAAATCGCAGCGTTTCCGTGTTAGTTAAAACACTGGTGCTGGGGTTCCAAGGGGGTCGTGAGACCCCCTTGGTCGTTTAGGAGGATTGTTAAGGAGGGACCCAATCGAAAGGGCCCCTCCTTAACTGTGCCTTTGCCTTCTTTCCCCACAGGGGGAAAGAAGGTCGCGTCCCGCGGACGCGAAACCAATTTAATTTGCGCCAAAGGCGCATTCAAATTCACTATTAGACGGATTCCATAATATTTATTATGTCAACAGAACATCGTATCAAAAAGTTAACATAACTCTGGACAAACGAGCGAATAAAAGTTTACATAACGATATGGATGGGTCAAAAGAAAGACCTGCCCATTCAGTCACTACAGCCTTATACTGAAAATGCTCGGTTAACATAAAACCAGCAATCAAACACTTTTCCCCTTCTCCGCCTTTCGCCGCGCGCGGCGGGCTGCCGCCGCTTCGTATTCGGCTCGTTCCTCCTCGGTGTCTGGGATCAGCCCCGGCACGGGGCGGCTGTGTCCTTCAGCGTCGATGGAGACGAGGGTCAGATAGGCGCGGTTGATAAGCTCGCGCGAGCCGTCGAGATGCTCCACGAAGGAGTCCACGCGCACCTCCATTGAGCTCCGCCCGACCCAGACGAGCCGCGCGATGAGCACGACAAGGTCGTTCTGCGCCGCGCCGCGCAGGAACTCCAGATGCTCCACCGAGGCGGTCACAACGTCGGCGTGCGCATGGCGGATCGCGGCGAGCCCTGCCGCCTCGTCGATCCACGCCATCAGCTGCCCGCCGAAAAGCCGCCCACCGCCGTTCAGATGCTCCGGCCGCAGACGGTAAACCTGCTCTATCACAGACTGAGAAACGTGTTTTTCCATAAAAATTCGCTCCGTTTTTAGACAAAATACCGGGACAAGGATACCGCGAAGCGCCGCCTTTGTCAAGGGAGCGCAGCGGGGATTCTTAACAGATATGCTTGACTTTCCGCGGCGCTTTTGCGATAATAGTGGTATATAAACAAGGAGGTCACGCCATGAAAAAGAGGGTCAAAGCCGCCGTTCTTGCCCCGATCGTGCTCTGCGCCGCCGCCTTTGCTCTGATTTACACGCGCCCGCGGACGCTTGCGCAGCGCTATCCGCTCGTTGATCTTGCCGACTGCACGTCGATCGAGGGCGATTACTCCGTCTGGCAGGGGGATGAGGCGCATTTTGCGATCGAGCCGGGGGACCCGGATTTCGACGCGATGCTCGAACTGCTCCGTTCCGCCGCGTTCCGGACGCGGCTCGCAAACCTGTTTCCGGCGGGAACAAAGTATCACGTGAATGCCGGGGGCGATTTTCACTGGACGCTCACGCTCCGCTGCGGCGACGTCACGCTCGCGGACGGCAGCGTCCTGCGTGACGCGCCGATCATGATCGACAATTTCTACGGCGATACGGAGCTCTGCTTTGACGGCAGGACCACGCGCTGCACAGCAAAAGACGACCTCCTCCGCGCCGTGCTGGAGATCGCAGAGAGACACGCCGAGTAGATATGGAATCAAAGGGAGCCGAACGGCTCCCTTTGTCGTGAAAAAGCCTCGCTTAAGTTCGTGCCCCAAAGGGGCGTGCGCTCCAGCGGAGCGTTCCCCTTCGGCCGGGAGCCCAGCGAAGCGGGTCCCGGTCGATTTTTCTTACGCCGCCTCCAGCATCTCCTCAATGCTGATCCCATACCCCCGCGCGGGGTCGCTCAGGAGGACATGGGTCACGGCGCCGACGATCTTGCCGTTTTGCAGGATCGGGCTGCCGCTCATGCCCTGCACGATGCCGCCGGTGGCGTCCAGCAGCTCCTGATCGGTGACGGTGAGGAGCAGGAAGCGGCTGTCCGTGCAGCCGCGGTAAATGCGGCTGATCTCAATGTCGAATTCCTCCACCGCGTCGCCGCGGACATTGCTGAGGATGCTCGCTGGACCGAGCGTCACCTCGTCCTCGTCCGCAACGGGGATCGCCGCGCCCGCGGCGCTGAAGTCGCCGCTGCCGAAAATGCCGCGCGCGGTGTTTTTCTCCAGCGCGCCGCGCACCGTTTCGCGATCGAACTCGCCGCAGAGCTCGCCTGCCTTGCCGCGCTCGCCGCGGACGACGTCCGTCACGCGCGCGCCCGTGATGCAGCCGTCGGCGCAGGGCAGCAGCTCGCCGCTGTCGAGGTCATTCACGCCGTGGCCCAGCGCGCCGAAGGTGCCGCTCGCCGGATCGTAAAACGTCACCGTGCCGATGCCGCTCACGCCGTCGCGCAGCCAGAGACCGAGCTGCCACGCGCCCTCCGCCGTCTGCGCGGGCTGGACGGAAAACGCCGTCTCCGTGCCGTCCCGGTCCGCGACGACGGTCACGGCTTTGCCGTCCAACGCGCCGACCGCGGTCAGAAACTCCGCCGCGGAGCGCGTTTCGCGCCCGTTTACGGACAAAATAAGATCGCCGGGCGCGATCCCGGCGTCCGCCGCCGGACGCACCGTGCCCGCCGCGGTCTCAACGTCCGCGAGCCCCACGACGAGCACGCCGCCCATCTCCAGCTCGATCCCGACCGCGGAGCCGACCGGCACCAGTTCCTCGGCGTCCAGCGCCGCCGCCGGAGACGCCAGCGCCAGCAGCAGCGCCAGCGACAGAGCCCAGGTTTTATGCTTCATATTTTTGTTTTTCCCTCCTTTTTCCGTTTTTCGCGCGTTTTGCTGCGCAATATCAGTTTGCCGCGGCGCGCATCAAAAACACCCGGCAAATCTTTTTCCGCGGCGGCATATATTTTACGGATTTGAAAAACATGTCGGAGGGAGTTTTTTGAAAATGAAAATTTTGCGCTTGGGAAGCCGGGGACCGCAGGTGCAGCTGCTCCAGCTTGCGCTGGAGCGCGCGGGCTTCGCCGCGGGCGGGGCGGACGGCGCGTTCGGACGCCGGACGCAGGACGCGCTGCGGCGCTTTCAGCTGAGCCGCCGCCTGACGCCGGACGGCGTCGCCGGGGCGCGGACCCACGCCGCGCTGGAGCCGTTTTACACCGGCTTTCTGCGGAAACGCCTCGCCGAAGGCGACACGTTTTACCGCCTCGCGCGGCGCTATGGGACGAGCGTGCGCGCCATCGCGGCGGCGAATCCCGGCGCCGCGGCGGAGAATTTGCAGCCGGGCGCGGAGGTCGTGGTGCCGCTCGGCTTTCCCGTCGTCCCAACCGGCATCGCGTGGTGCAGCGCGCTGACGGCGCTTTGCTGCCGCGGTCTCGCGGCGCGCTATCCCTTTCTCGCCGTCTCCGAGATCGGCAGGAGCGAGCTGGGGCGCCCGCTCCCGCTGCTGCGGCTCGGAGCAGGGGAGGGGCGCGCTTTTTTCAACGCGGCGCACCACGCGAACGAGTGGATCACGGTGCCGCTGCTGCTGCGTTTTGTCGAGGAGCTCGCCGAGGCAGCCGTCCGCGGCGCGGCGATCGGCGGCTTTGACGCCGGGGCGCTGCTGCAAAACGCGGCGCTCGCCGTTGCGCCCTGCGTGGACCCGGACGGCGTGGACCTCGTGACCGGAGATATCGCAGCCGGGCCCGTGTTCGACGCGGCGCGCGCGATCGCGGCGGCGTTTCCGGATATCCCGTTCCCGGACGGCTGGAAGGCGAATATTCTCGGCGTGGACCTCAACCTGCAATACCCCGCGGGCTGGGAGACCGCGCGCGAGATCAAGTTTGCGCAGGGCTTCACGAAGCCCGCGCCGCGCGACTATGTCGGCTCCGCGCCGCTCGCCGCACCGGAGAGCCGCGCCGTCGCTGACTTCACGCGCAGCTTTGACCCGGCGCTCACGCTCTCTTACCACACGCAGGGCGAGGTCATCTTCTGGAAATACCTCGACATCGAGCCCGCCGGGGCGCGCGCCCTCGCGGAGCGCTTCTCCGCCGCGAGCGGCTACGCCGTCGAGGACACGCCCTATGCCTCCGGCTTCGCCGGGTATAAGGACTGGTTCCTGCTCGATTACGACCGCCCCGGCTACACGATCGAGGCGGGTCTCGGCGAAAACCCGCTGCCCGCGTCGCAGCTGCCGGAGATCACGCGCACCCTCAGCGCGATTTTTACCGCCGCAATGCAGTGGTAAATCTGTCCGAAAAACCATAATTTTCTATTCTTGCATGCTT
>CALJDB010000192.1 GCA_938023775.1 uncultured Clostridia bacterium | reverse complement strand
TGGTTTGTCAATGGCAATCGTAACTTCCAAGGAAATGTTTGAGAAGGCGTACCACGGCGGCTACGCCATCGGCGCGTTCAATGTGAACAACATGGAGATCATCCAGGGCATCACCGAGGCGGCGATGGAGCAGCACGCTCCGCTGATCCTTCAGGTGAGCAAGGGCGCGCGCAGCTACGCCAAGCATGTTTACCTCATGAAGCTCATCGAGGCGGCTGTGATCGATGCGGAGCAGAGCGCGGGCTTTGATCTGCCCATCTGCGTGCATCTCGACCATGGCGACAGCTTCGAGCTCTGCAAGAGCTGCATCGACGGCGGCTTCTCCTCCGTTATGATCGACGCGAGCGGCAAGCCCTTTGAGGAGAACATCGCGATCACCCGTCAGGTCGTCGAATACGCCCACGACCACGGCGTCGTTGTCGAGGCTGAGCTCGGCACCCTCGCCGGCATCGAGGACGAGGTCAACGTCAAGGCGGAGGATTCCTCCTATACCCGCCCGGAGGACGTGCAGGAGTTCGTCGAGCGCACCGGCTGCGACTCCCTCGCCATCGCCATCGGCACGAGCCACGGCGCTTATAAGTTCAAGCCCGGCACGAAGCCCCAGCTCCGCTTTGACATTCTTGAAGAAGTCGAAAAGCGTCTGCCCGGCTTCCCGATCGTGCTCCACGGCTCCTCCAGCGTTCCGCAGGAGTTCGTGAAGATCATCAACGAAAACGGCGGCAACATGCCCGGCGCCGTCGGCGTGCCGGAGGACCAGCTCCGCAAGGCGGCGTCCATGGCTGTCTGCAAGATCAACATCGACTCCGATCTGCGCCTCGCCATGACCGCCTCCATCCGCAAGTATCTGAACGAGCACCCCGACCACTTTGACCCGCGCCAGTACCTCAAGCCCGCGCGTCAGGCGATCAAGGATATGGTCACGCACAAGCTCATCGATGTGCTTGGCTGCGATCATAAAGCGTAAAAAAGATATAAACACAAGGGAGCCGGGACTTTCGTCCCGGCTCCCTTGTGTTTTTTATCACTTGAAACGCTTTAGTCTCAGCGCATTGCTGACGACGGTGATGCTGCTGAGCGCCATGCATGCGCCGGCGAACATCGGGTGGAGCAGCGGTCCGCCGAAGGCGTAGATGAGACCCGCGGCAAAGGGGATGCCGCAGCAGTTATAGAAAAACGCCCAGAACAGGTTCTGGCGGATATTCCGAATAACGGCGCGGGAGAGCCGCACTGCGGTGGGAAGCCCGGTCAGCTCGCCGCCCATAAGCACCACGTCCGCCGACTCGATGGCGACGTCCGTGCCCGTGCCGATGGCAATGCCGACGTCCGCCGCGGCGAGCGCGGGCGCGTCGTTGATGCCGTCGCCGACCATGGCGGTCTTTTTCTGCTCACTTCGGAGCGCCTCGACCGCCGCCGCCTTGTCCTGCGGGAGAACATTGGCGCGATAGTCGCGGATCCCCGCCTCGGCGCAGATCTCCGCGGCAGTGCTCTCGTTGTCGCCGGTGAGCATCACGCTCTCGACGCCGAGCGCGCGCAGCGCGGCGACGGCGGCGGCGGAATCAGGCTTGATGGCGTCCTTCGCCGTGATGCAGCCGGCATAAACGCCGTCAATGGCGGTGTAAATAAGCGTGACGCCTTCCTCGGTGCAGGGGGTAAAAGCGATGCCCTGCTCGCCCATCAGCGCGGCGTTGCCGCAGAGGACGCGCCGCCCGCCCTGTTCGGCGGAAACGCCCCTGCCGGGGATCGCGGCGGCGTTCTCCGGCGCCGCGACTGCAAGATCGTGTGCCGCGGCATAGTCGGAGATCGCGGCGGCGATGGGGTGCGCCGAGCCGCCCTCCGCCATGGCTGCGGCGGAGACGAGCTGCTCCGCGGTGAAGCCGTTTTCCGGAAGAACGCCCTGGATATGCAGCCTGCCCTCCGTGACGGTGCCGGTCTTGTCCAGCACGGCGGTGCCGACGCCGGCGAGCGCCTGAAGCGCCTCGCCGCTCTTGAACAGGATCTTCAGCTCCGCGCCGCGTCCCGTGCCCGCCATGATCGCCGTCGGCGTCGCAAGTCCGAGGGAGCAGGGACAGGCGATGACGAGAACGGAGACGAACACATTCAGCACGAACTCAAAGCTCTCGCCGCAGATTGCCCACACCGCCGCCGCAACGACGGCGATCGCCATGACCGCCGGAACGAACCACGACGCCACGCGGTCGGCAAGCTTCGCGATGGGCGCTTTTTTGCCCTGCGCGTCCTCGACCATGCGGATGATCTGGCTGAGCGCGGTGTCCGCGCCGGTCTTCGTCGCGGTGAAGACGATCTGACCGTCGAGGTCGATGCTGCCGCCGGTAACGCCGTCGCCGACGCCGACCTCGACCGGGCGGCTCTCGCCGGTCAGCATGGAGAGGTCCACGCTGCCGGTGCCGCTTTCCACGGTGCCGTCGCAGGGGAAGCGCTCGCCGGGGAGAACGGTGACGATGTCGCCGGCGCGCAGCTCGCTCGCCGGGATCTCCGCCGTCTCGCCGTAGCGCGTGACGCGCGCAGTGTCCGGCGCAAGCTCGACGAGCTTGTCGATGGCGTTGCTCGTGCGGCGCTTGCTGCGCGCTTCCAGATATTTTCCGAGCATGACGAGCGCCACGACGATGGCGCTCGACTCATAGCAGAGCGAGTGGACGCTCGCGCTCTCCCAGCCGAGGATGAGCCCCACGGTCAAATAAAGGCTGAACAGAAACGCCACGGTTGTGCCGACGGCGACGAGAGAGTCCATATTCGGTCGTCCGCGGAAAAGCGCGGGGAAGCCGCTCAGATAAAACTGCCGCCCCGCGACCAAAATCGGCACGGTCAGCACGAGCTGGAGCAGGGCGTAGACCGCCGGCGCGCCGTGCATGCTGACGGCGTGGGGCAGGGGAGCGCCAAGCATGTGCGCCATGGACACATAGAGCAGCGGCACGGCGAAGCAGAGGGCAAAGATGACGCGGTTGCGCTGCTTTTTCAACTCGCGCTGCGTCTCGGCGATCTGCTTCCGCTTTTCCTCCGCGGCGAGCGCCTCGGCGCTGACATATTCCTCGCAGCCGTAGCGGAGCTTTTTAACGTGCTCAACAATCTGCGCGCTTGTGATTGCGCTCTCGTCGAAACGAACGGTCATGATCTCCGTAATCAGATTGACGGAGACGCTCTCGACCCCGGTCTGGCGGGAGAGGTATTTTTCGATCCCGGCGCTGCACGCGGCGCAGTGCATACCGGTGATGCGATAGGTTTTTTCGGTCATGCGTGAAACACCCCTTAGTTAGATATGTTTATATTATAGCGCCCTTCGGGAAATAATGCAAGTATTATTCCCAAAACGTTTTCCCGCTATTTCCGCCGCGAAACTTCATAAACTCAACAGCGGGCTTTGACAGCCTTCTCCGGAGCGGGTGCATATAATTTATGTAAACCTGTGTAAACCACAATTCAATCCGGAGGACCAAGAAAATGAAACTGAAGATGAAACTGGCGGACTTCGAGCGCGACCTCGTGAGCGGGGAGCTCGCGCGCCGCCGCCCCCAGACGGCGCAGGCGCTCGGCTGGGGTCTGAACACGCTGCTGGGGCTGCTGCTCTCGGCGGTGCCGCTGCTCGGCTCCTGCGGGCCCTTCGGCGTCGCTGCCGCGGCGATCAGTGCGGGGCGGGTGGGGAGTCTGCTCTGCGCGCTCGGCGCGTCCGTGGGCTATCTCGCGTTTTTCGGCTTTGCGCTCGGCATCCGGCAGGTCGCGGCGGTGGCGCTTGTGTTCACGGTCGCTTACGTCTGTCAGGACCTGCGCGTGCAGAAAACGCCGTGGTTTATGCCCTCGGTCGCCGCATTCTGCACGGCGCTGACCGGCGCGCTCGGCTCGTTCACGGCGGTGAAGGGACAGAGCAGCGTGCTGCCCATCATCGTCCAGACGCTTTTCTCCGGCGCGGGCGCTTACTTTTTCCGCGAGGCGCTGCGCACGGAAAAATCTCCGACGGAGACGGGCGAGCTGCGCCACACCGTGGCGCTCGTGGTGCTGCTCGCCTGCCTTCTGATGGCGCTCGCCGGGGTGCGGGTCGGTCCGGCGCTCTCGGTCGGGCGGATGCTCGCGCTGGTGTTCGCGCTGCTTTTCGCCTTCCGCTGCGGACCGCTCTGGGGCGCGGCGGCGGGGCTGGCGCTCGGACTTGCGATGGACATCGCCGGTCCCGCCGCGCCCTTTTACGCGATGACTTACGGATTTTCCGGGCTCATCTCCGGCGTGTTCGCGCGCCACGGGCGCGTCCGCTTTCTCGTGGTCTACGTGCTGAGTGCTGCGGTCTGCGTCGTCTGCTGCACCTTCAACGGCGTGCGGGCGGAGACGCTCTATGAGCTTTTCGTCGCCGGTGCGGTCTTTCTCGCGCTGCCGCGCGGGGCGCTGACGCTCTTCACCGCGGTCGTCCACCCCGCCGTAAGCGGCAGCGGGGAGCTCGGACTCCGGCGCTACGCCGCGGGGCGCATTCGCAAGGTGGGGGAGGCGTTCGCCGACCTTTACGCGACCGTGGACGGCGCGCTCGCGCCGGAGCATAACGATGAAGACCTCTCCCGCGTCTTCGACCGCGCGAGCGAGCTCGTCTGCCGCAAGTGTAGGAACAAATCCGCCTGCTGGAACAGCAATTTTATGGACACGCTCGCCGCGTTCAACGATGTGACGCCCCAGATCCGCGAGCGCGGCGTCATCGTGCGCGATGATCTCCCGGCGCACTTTACGGAGCAGTGTCTCCAGCCCGACGCGCTCGTGAACGCCATCAACGGCGAGCTGCGCAGCCAGATGTACCGCCGCCGCTTCCGCGCACGTCTTGCAGAAAACCGCCGCGCGGCTTACAGCCAATACGCCGACGTTTCCGAGGTGCTCGCCGCCGTCGGCGAGGAGCTGGAAAACGCCTGCGGCGCGGACGGGCTCATCCAGCGGCGGCTCGCGCGCTGCCTCGCCGGATCGGACATTGACGCGGAGATCAGCGTCTTCCGCGACCGCGGCGGGCGGCTGCATATCGTGATGGAGAGCCCGAAGCTCCGCTCCCTGCTGCGCGAGCCGGGCTGGCTCGACCGCCTCTCCGCCGCCGCGGGGCTGCGTCTGTGCCGTCCGAACCGCGGAGAGGCGGAATGCGAGGGCCGCGTGCTGCTCATGGAAGCCGAGCCGCTCTCCGTTTCTGTTGGGATCGCCTCGCTGAAGAAAAAGGGCGAGCCCGTCTCCGGCGACCGCGGAACTTATTTCAAAACGGAGCAGGGCGTGCTCTGTATCCTGCTCTCCGACGGCATGGGCAGCGGCGAGAGCGCCGCGCGCGAGTCCGTCGCCGTCGTGCGCATTTTGGAGCGCTTCCTGCGCGCCGGGGTGGACCCCGCGGTCGCGATGAAGATGCTCAACTCCATGATGCTGCTCAAAAACGACGACAGCTGGGGCTTTGCCACGGTGGACCTGATGACCATCGACCTTTTCACCGGCGAGAGCACCTTTTATAAATACGGCGCCGCGCCGAGCTATGTGCGCAGCGGCAAAACGGTGAAGCGCATCCGCAGTGAAACGCTTGCTGCCGGGCTGCGCGTCGGCGACGAGGCACTGCCGGACGTCGTGAAGCTGCGCTTAAAGCCCGGCTGCCTCGCACTCATCGCGAGCGACGGCGTCATCGCCGAGACGGACGACGCCTGGCTGCGCCAGTACATCGCGGGCTGCGACGCCTCCGACACCAAGTCGGTCGCGCGCGGGGCGCTTCAGGGGGCGCTGAAGCAATACGGCTGCGGCGACGACATGACCGTCCTCGCCATCCGCGTAGACCAGAGGGAGTGAGCGGCGGATGGCAGCGGGAAAGCTGACGCTTTTGCAGCGTCTGAGGAAAACAAAGATCTATCGCGGAAAGCAGATGAATAACGCCCTGCCGAAACGGTTAAACTGGGAACAAATAGAAGCGCGGCCGCGTCAGGAGGGACAGAATGTGGTGAAAGGGACCAGTAAGCGTATCGTTGTTGTCAAATCGCCGGACCCCAGAGTTTTTGAGCAGGCGATCTTTATTGTGCGGGAGGATTTTCTCCACCGCCGCGGCGCGGAGCCGAAGCACGTGCTGCGGGAGGCACAGGAGGTCGCGGACGAATATGTCCGCGCCGCCGTCGCCGCGCCGCGGAGCTTTTTCAGCCGCATCCCGCCGTTCGTGTTCGCCATCGTCGGCGCGCTGCTCGTCGCCGGGGCGTGGCTGGCGCTGCACTTCGCAGGCATCTGAAAACAGGAAAGGGCGCTCCGAAGCCGGGGCGTCCTTTTTTCGCAACTTTTGGTTGTATTTGCCGGCAAATGATGCTAAAATATAAGAAATGTGCCAGAAAGAGAGGGTGCCGCTATGAGCAACATTACGGACGTCTGCCTTGCGCCGGAGGGCGAGAAGAAAATTCAATGGGTCGCGCGGAATATGCCGCTGCTGAGCGCCATTGCGGAGGATTTTAAAAAGACGCAGCCCTTCAAGGGACTCAAGATCACACTTTCCGTGCATCTGGAGGCAAAGACCGCCTATCTCTGCCGCGTGCTCGCCATGGGCGGCGCGGAGATGTATGTCACCGGCTCCAACCCCCTGAGCACGCAGGACGACGTTGCCGCCGCGCTCGTGGAGAGCGGGCTGGATGTGAACGCCCACCACGGCTGCTCTCCGGAGCAGTATGAGCAGGACCTGCGAGCCGCGCTCTCCGTGGGACCGAACATCGTCATCGACGACGGCGGAGACCTTGTGCATCTGCTCCATACGGAGATGACGGAGCTGCTGCCCGGCGTCATCGGCGGCTGCGAGGAGACCACGACCGGCATTCATCGCCTGAAGGCGATGTCCCGCGCCGGCGCGCTGCGCTTCCCGATGGTCATGGTCAACGACGCCGACTGCAAGCATCTTTTTGATAACCGCTACGGCACGGGTCAGTCCGTCTGGGACGGCATCGACCGCACGACGAACCTCATCGTCGCGGGCAAATGCGTCGTCGTCGCGGGTTATGGCTGGTGCGGCAAGGGCGTCTCCATGCGCGCGAAGGGTCTCGGCGCCCGCGTCGTCGTCACGGAGGTGGACCCCGTCCGCGCGATTGAGGCGCACATGGACGGCTTTGAGGTCAAGACCATGGCGGAAGCCGCGCCGCTCGGCGATATGTTTGTCACCGTCACCGGATGCAGCGGCGTCATCCGCCCGGAGCACTTCCTTCAGATGCGCGACGGCGCGATTTTGTCCAACGCCGGCCATTTCGACGTCGAGGTCGACGTCGCCGGTCTGCGTGAGCTGGCAGAGAGCAACTATGAGGCGCGGCAGAATATTATGGGCTACCGCCTGCCGAACGGCAGGACCGTGTTCGTCATCGCGGAGGGTCGCCTCGTGAACCTCGCAAGCGGCGACGGTCACCCGGCGGAGATCATGGACATGTCCTTTGCGATTCAGGCGCTCTCCGCGGAGTACCTCGCGAAAAACCGCGGCGCGCTCGCTGCGGATGTCATCCCCGTCCCGGCGGAGATCGACCGCGCCGTGGCGTTCAAGAAGCTCGAAACGCTGGGGCTGCATATCGATGCACTCACGGCGGAGCAGAGGGCTTATCTCGGCATGGAGTAAGCCTTCCCGAAAAAAACGCGAAGGGAGGGGCAGATAAAAATGGACGAGCGGACCGAGCACACCGAGGCGGAGGAGCTGCACAACTCCACCGACTTTGAGGCGCTGCACGACCAGCGAATCGAGGAAATGTCCCGTCTGCTGGAAGAAAAGAAAATGAAGCAGCTTCAGGAAGCGCTGGAGGAAAACGACGAATTCGAAGTCGCCGAGTTTCTCTCCGAGCTTCCGGAGCAGCAGATGGCGATGGTGTTCCGCATGCTCTCGAAGGAGCAGGGCGCGGCGGTCTTCGCCGAGCTGGACGCACCGGAGCAGGAATATATCATCAACTCCATCACGGATACCGAGCTCGGCGGCATTCTGGACGAGCTCTATCTGGACGATACCGTCGACATGATGG
>CALJDB010000191.1 GCA_938023775.1 uncultured Clostridia bacterium | reverse complement strand
CCGCATTGCGGCGGGATTTTCCGATCCTGTCGCAGGAGATCGGCGGGCGGCGGCTCGTTTATCTGGACAGCGCGGCGACGGCGCAGGTGCCGCTGCCGGTGCTGGAGCGCGTGCGGGCGCACTATGTCTGCGACAACGCCAACGTCCACCGCGGCATCCACAGCTTGAGCGAGCGGAGCACCGCGGCTTACGAAGCCGCGCGCGCCGCTGCCGCCGCCTTTCTCGGCGCGGAGCCGGAGGAGATCATCTTCACCTCCGGCACGACCGGCGGGATCAATCTTTTAGCGCAGATGTTCGCCGAGCAGGTCCTCCGCCCCGGCGACGCCGTCATCACGACGCAGATGGAGCACCACTCCAACCTCGTGCCGTGGCAGGAAGCCTGCCGCCGGAGCGGGGCGGAGCTGCGCGTCGCGCCCGTCACGGACCGCGGGGAGCTCGATCTCCCGGCGCTCGCGCGGCTGCTGACGCCGGAGGTGAAGCTCCTCGCCATCACCGCCGTCTCCAACCTCACCGGAACGGTGAACCCGCTGGAGGCGATCATCCCGGCGGCGCACGCCGTCGGTGCGGCGGTGCTCGTGGATGCGGCGCAGGCGCTGCGCCACCGGCGCATCGACGTCCGCGCGCTCGGCTGCGATTTTCTCGTTTTCTCCGGTCACAAGCTCTGCGCTCCCGGCGGCATCGGCGTGCTCTACGCCGCGCGGGACCGGCTCGCCCGGCTGCGCCCCGTCCGCTTCGGCGGCGGAATGGTCGACGACGTGACGGAGTATGAAGCGACATTTTCCGCCGCGCCGCAGTGCTTCGAGGCGGGAACGCCGAACTACCCGGCGGCGATCGGGCTCGGCGCGGCGCTGGAGTATTTGCAGGAGATCGGGCTGGACGCCATCGCCGCGCACGAGCGCGAGCTGCTCGCGGCGTATGCCGCGCTGCTCGGAAGATTCCCCGCCGTGCATATTCTCGGCGCGCCGCGCTCTCGCGCCGGGGCGCTCAGCTTCACGGTCGAGGGCGCGAGCGCGTTCGACGTCGCCGTGCTGCTCGATAAGCTCGGCGTTGCGGTCCGCAGCGGCCACCACTGCGCCCGCCCCCTGCTCCGCCGCCTCGGCGCAGATTACGCCGTCCGCATCTCGCCCGCGTTTTATAACGACTTCGACGAGCTGGAAGCCGTAGAAGCCGCCCTCCGCCGTGTCTTCGGCGTGCTGGGGGTGCGGCTATGA
>CALJDB010000190.1 GCA_938023775.1 uncultured Clostridia bacterium | reverse complement strand
TTGCGATAAGGTCCGGTTCACTTCCCGACACAGAAGCGCTCGAAGATGCGGGCGGTGATGTCCTCGCGGACGGTTCTGCCGCTGAGCTCGCCGAGGGCGTTCATTGCCTCCTCCAGCCCAGTGAGTGCCGCGTCCGGCGCAATTCCGGCAGCGAGGGCTTCCTCCGCAGCGCAGAGGGCGTCCAGCGCGCGGCGCACCGCGTCCGTCTGGCGCGTGTTCGTCAATATCTCGCCCGCGGGGACGTCCGGCGCGGGATAGAGCGCGGCGACCGCGGCGGCGAGCGCGTCGAGCCCCTCGCCGGTCCGCGCGCTGAGCGAGACAACGCCATCGGCGCGCAGACCGCCGAAGTCCGGCTCAGCCGGTGCGGGGGCGAGATCCGATTTCGTGAACACGACGAGGATATGCTCCGCCCCCTGCGCGGCGCGCAGCGTCGCCCAATCGCGCGTCTCCTCCCCCGTCGGGTCGGCGAGCACGAGCGCAAGCGCGGCGTCCGCGGCCGCGGCGCGGGCGCGCTCCACGCCGACGCGCTCCACGGCGTCCGACGTTTCGCGCAGTCCTGCCGTGTCCGTCAGGCGCAGGAGCACACCGCCGAGACGGACGCGCTCGGTGATCGTGTCGCGCGTGGTGCCGGGGATGTCGGTGACGATGGCGCGGTCATAGCCCAGCAGGGCATTTAAAAGGCTGCTCTTGCCCGCGTTCGGTCTTCCCAGAATGACGGCGGGCACGCCGCCGGTCAGAACGCTGCCGCGCTGCGCCGTGTCCAGCAGGGCGCGGAGCGTCCGCTCCTGCGCGCGCAGGGTGTCCGCATACTGCGCAAGCTCAAAGGGCTCCACGCCCTCTTCGGGATAGTCGACCGCCGCCTGAAAGTGGCTCAAAATGTCGCGCAGGGCGTCGTAGACCGCGTCCGTGCGGCGGCGGATCGCGCCGCCGAGCTGTCCCGCGGCGTTTTTCGCCGCCTCGTCCGTCTCGGCGTGGATGAGGTCGATGACCGCCTCCGCCTGCGTCAAGTCCATGCGGCCGTTCAGGAACGCACGCTTCGTGAACTCGCCGGGTCCCGCCTGCCGCGCACCGGCGGCGAAAAGCGCCTCCAGTCCCGCGCGCAGCACGGTGGGCGAGCCGTGGCATTGCAGCTCCGCCGTGTCCTCGCCCGTGTAGCTCCGCGGTCCGCGGGAAACGGTAGCGAGGCAGAGGTCCAGCACCGCCCCGTCCACGCCGCGGAGCGCGCCGTAAACGAGCAGTCGGTCCCGCCGCTCCGCCATCGGCGCGCCCTGCGCCGGGGTGAACACGCGCTCCAAAACGCGCAGCGTGTCCGGCCCCGAAATGCGGATGATTCCGATCCCGGAGAGCACGTTTCCGGTAGAGATGGCTGCGATGGTGTCCATTTTTTGTTCCTCCTGTCAGGCTGAAAAAGGCGGACGGACGATGCCCGTCCGTCCGCTTCATGTTTTATAGTGTTTTCCGCGCATCCGGGTCGAACATGCGGTTCATGATCGCGGCGATCTCGGCGCGGGTGACGGTGTTTTCCGGTCCGAAGGAGCCGTCGGCATAGCCGAGGAGGATCCCGGCGCGGTAAAAGGCGTAAATCTCCTTCGCGCCCTCGTCCGTCATTGCGACGTCCGGGATCGCGCCGTCGGCGACGGTGTTGCGCGCGGTATACTCCTTTGCGGGCAGTGCGCGGTAAAAAAGCGCAACGAAGTCCCGCCGCGTGATGACGGCGTTCCAGTCCTCCGGCTCGGCGGCGAGAACGCCCTTTTTCAGCGCATAGTCGGCGTAGCTGCGGTACCAGTCGCCCTCGCTCGGCGCGAGCGTGACCGCGCCGGTGTGGTAAAGCTCATGCATACACGCCGCGAGCTTCACCGCCTGCGCCCATGTCAGCGTCCCCTGCGGGGCATAAGCGTCCGCGCTCATGCCGTTCACGAGCCCGCGGCCGCAGGCGCTCACGACGTCGGCATAAAACCAGTCGCCGCGGAGCACGTCGGCGAAGGCGCTGCCCGTTCCCTTTTCGGCGGCGGAGGAGACATAGACGATGCTCGGCGCGGTGAAATCAAGCCAGAGCTCGCTCTCCTCGCAGACGATGCAGCGGGTGTTCAGCGCGGCGGAGCCGGCGCGCAGCTCCGTGCCGTGGACGGTGTCCACCGCGCAGCCGCTCCCGGCGTAGAGCTTCGCCGCGCCGGAGATGAGCAGGAACTCCTGCCCTTCCGTCAGGCGCAGGCTCTCCCCCGCGAGCATCTCGCGCGCGGCGACGGGCTTTTCCGCGGTCTTGGCGCGCTCGATCGCCTCCCCCGTCACGCGGGAGAAGGCGCTGCGCACCTTCGCGCGGAAGGTGTCCGCCAGGTAGCTCAGCGTCACGAGCGGATCGTCGCTCCCGCCCGCGCCGGCGAGGGCGGCGGTCGCAAGCCCGGCGAGCAGCACAAGCGCGAGCGCAAACGTGAGAAGGCGTTTTTTCATAGCCGGCTCACTCCCGGTCGGAGAGGTAATAGCTCAGCGCGAGCAGCGAATCGGAAAAGTGGATGTTCTCGATGACGACGCCGCTTCTGCCGGGGTCGACCTCGCGGTCCGTGAAGTTCCAGATCGCCTTCACGCCCGCGCCGATGAGCTGGTCCGTGATCGTCTGGGCGCGGCCGCGGTCGACGGAGAGAATCGCCATGTCGATCTGATGGTCGCGGATATAGTCCGTCAGCCCCTCCGACGAGCGGATGGGCACCCCGGCGATCTCCGTCCCGACGAGCTCAGGGCGAATGTCGAACGCGCTCACAAGGCGGAAGCCGAAGCGGTGGAAGTTGAAATTCTCGATCAGTGACTGACCGATACGGCCTGTGCCGACAAGCACGCCGGTATAGTCGCGGTCCATGCCGAGAATATGGGCAATCTCCTGCCGCAGCGCGGCGACATTGTAGCCGTAGCCCTGCTGCCCGAACTCGCCGAAGCAGGAGAAGTCCTGCCGGATCTGGGACGGGGTGAGCCCCATCTGGCGGCCGAGCTCGCTGGAGGAGATGCGCTCCGTGTCCGCCGCGAGCAACTCGTCGAGCTTGCGGAGGTAGCGCGGCAGGCGGCGGATGACGTTATTGGAAACATAATTTTTCTTCATAAGTCGGATCAACCCTTCCTTTCCGGAAAAAGCTCTTTCTTCCGCGTATTATAGCATTTTCCCCTCACCTTTGCAAGCCGACGCACGCGAATTTTTTGCGTTTGCCGCCCCGGAAGGCGGGCAAACTACTTGTAAAATCCCCACGACTTTGCTATACTATGGAAGAAATGACAATTGGATCAGGAGGACAGCGTTTTTTATGCTGGAACTGAAAAATATCTGCTACGAGGTCTCCTCTCCGGAGGGGACGAACAGGATCCTGAAGAACATCAGCCTGACGGTGCCGGACGGCGAGCTGCTCGTGCTCACCGGTCCGAACGGCGGCGGCAAGACGACGCTCGCGAAGGTCATCATGGGCCTTGTGCAGCCGACGGGCGGCAGCATTTTCTGGAACGGCGAGGACGTGACGGAGCTCTCCATCACGGAGCGCGCCCGCCGCGGCATCAGCTACGGCTTTCAGCAGCCGCCGCGCTTCAAGGGCATCAAGGTCGGCGACCTGCTCTCCATCGCGAGCGGCAAGAAGCTGCTGACGCGCTCGGAGGCGTGTTCTTATCTGACACAGGTCGGGCTCTGCGCCGCGGACTATATCGACCGCGAGGTGGACACGAGCCTCTCCGGCGGCGAGGTCAAGCGTATCGAGATTGCGACCATTTTAGCGCGCGGCACGGGGCTGATGATCCTCGACGAGCCGGAAGCGGGCATCGACCTCTGGAGCTTCTCCCGCCTGACGGAGACCTTCGGCGCGCTGCACGAAAAGCGCGAGCACACGATGATCATCATCTCCCACCAGGAGCGCATCATCTCCCTCGCCGACGAGATCGCCGTCGTCTCCGCCGGAGAGATCACGAAGCACGGCGAAGCGGCGGAGGTCTATCCCTCCATCATGGCGGGCACGGTCTCCGCGTGCCCGGCGCTTCAGTGAGCGAAAAAGGAGGAAACGGAACACTATGAGCGAAAAACTGACCGCGGTGGACGAGTCCCTGCTTGAGACCATCGCCGACATGCCCGGCGGCAAGACCACGGGCGCATACAACATCCGCAAGGACTCCGGCTGCGCCAGCCGCGCCACGACGGAGAACATCGACATCCGCTCCAAGACGGACAAGCCCGGCATCGACATCATCATCAAGCCCGGCACGAAAAACGAGGTCTGCCACATCCCGGTCATCATCACGAAGACGGGACTTTCCGAGATGGTCTACAACGACTTTTACGTCGGCGAGGGCAGCGACGTCACCATCATCGCCGGCTGCGGCATCCATAACTGCGGCGGCGAGGAGAGCCGTCACGACGGCGTTCACACCTTCTATATCGGCAAGGGCGCGCGCGTCACTTATGTGGAAAAGCACTACGGCGAGGGCAGCGGCGAGGGTAAAAACGTCATGAACCCCACGACCGTCGCCTATCTCGAAGAGGGCGCGTTCATAAAGATGGACACGAGCCAGATCAAGGGCATTGATTCCACGAAGCGCGAGACGACCATCGTCTGCGGCAAGGACGCCGAGACCGTCGTCACCGAGCGGCTCCAGACCCACGGGAGCCAGCACGCGGAGAGCAACATGGAGATCGTGCTCGACGGCGACGGCAGCCGCGGCAGAGTCATCTCCCGCTCCGTTGCGCAGGAGGACAGTCAGCAGGTGTTTTACCCCAAGGTGACGGGCAACGCGCGCTGCTTCGGCCATGTGCAGTGCGACAGCATCATCATGGACCGCGCGAAGATCAGCTCCATCCCGGCGCTGACCGCGAACAGCACGGACGCGGAGCTGATCCACGAAGCCGCCATCGGCAAGATTGCGGGCGATCAGCTGCTGAAGCTGGAGACCCTCGGACTCACCGAGGCGGAGGCGGAAGACCGCATCCTGAAGGGCTTTCTCGCATGAAGCGCGTCGATCTGCATGTCCACACCACCGCCTCCGACGGAACCTGCTCGCCGTCGGAGGTGGTTTTCATGGCGCAGAAGCTCGGTCTCTCCGCCGTCGCCGTGACGGACCACGACACCGCCGCCGGCGTTCCGGAGGCGCTCGCCGCCGGGAAGGCAAGCGGCGTGGAGGTCGTGCCCGGCATTGAGGTCAGCGTAGACTGGCGCGGCTACGGCGTGCATATCCTCGGCTATTTCATCGACCCCGCAGCCCCGGCGATGGCGGCGCTGCTGGACTGGGTCGTCGCCGAGCGGGAGCGGCGCAACGGCGTCATCGCCGCCGCCCTGCGCGCCGACGGCATTCCGGTGGACCTCGCCGCGCTGGAACAAAAATATCCCGGCGCGGTCATCGGCAGACCCCACTTCGCCGCCGCGCTCGCGGAGCTGGGGCTCGCGGAGAGCGTCAAGGACGCCTTTGACCGCTATCTCAGCATCGGGCAGAAATATTTCCGCCCCCGCGAATATATCCCGCTCCAACGCGGGCTGGACGTCATCCGCGCCGCGGGCGGGCTCGCCGTGTTCGCCCACCCGCTGCAATACCGGCTGGACGACGCCGCGCTCCGCGACCTGACCCGGACGCTGACGGACGCCGGCGCGGTCGGAATGGAGTGCCTTTACCACGGCTACACGCCGGAGCAGGTGCAGCGCCTGCGCGCGCTCGCCGCGGAATACGGTCTGCGCGTCACGGGCGGCAGCGATTTCCACGGCACGCGCAAGGAAAACCGCCTCGGCGAGCCGGAGGTGCCCTATATGCTGCTGGAGTCTCTCCGGGAGGCGCGGACATGACCGCTGCCGACCGCGCCGCGGCGCTGCCGGGCGCGCTTCTGCCGTGGTTCCGCGAAAACGCGCGGGAGCTGCCGTGGCGCGCCGACCGGGCGCCTTATCACGTCTGGCTCTCGGAGATCATGCTCCAGCAGACGCGCGTGGAAGCGGTGCGCGGGTATTACGCGCGCTTTCTCGCGGCGCTGCCGGACATCCGAAGCCTTGCGGAGGCTCCACCGGACCTCTTAATGAAACTCTGGGAGGGGCTCGGCTATTATTCGCGCGTGCGGAATCTCCAAGCCGCGGCGCGCTGCGTTATGGCGGAGCACGGCGGCGTTTTTCCGTCGGACTACGCCGCCATCCGCGCCCTGCCCGGCATCGGGGACTACACTGCGGGGGCGATCGCCTCCATCTGCTTTGAGCAGCCGACCCCGGCGGTGGACGGCAACGTCCTCCGCGTCTGGACGCGGCTGAATCTCGACGCCCGTCCCCCCGCCTCCCCCGCGCTGCGGCGGGACGTGCGCGAAGCCCTCGCGGCTGTCTATCCCGCCGGACAGTGCGGGGCGTTCACCCAGTCGCTCATGGAGCTCGGCGCCACGGTCTGCGTCCCGAACGGCGCGCCGGACTGCGCCCGCTGCCCCTGCGCCGATGTTTGCCTCAGCCGGAATGGTGCGTGGCGCGATTATCCGGTCAGGGCGGAGAAAAAGCCCCGCCGCCGCGAGGCGCGGACGCTGCTGCTCCTGCGCTGCGGGGAGCGCACCGCGGTGGAAAAGCGCCCGCCGCGCGGACTGCTCGCAGGGCTCTGGCAGCTCCCGAACGCAGAGGGGCATCTCTCGCCGGAGGACGCAGTGAGGACCGCCGCGGAGTGGGGCGCAGAGCCCGCCGACCTGCTGCGCGAGCGGCGGCACACGCATATTTTTACCCACATCGAGTGGGACATGGTCTGCTATGAGCTCCGCTGCCGCGCGGAAAGCCCGCGCTTCCGCTGGGCGAGCCCCGCGGAGCTGGAGACCGACGTCGCCCTGCCCACGGCGTTCCGCTGGGCGCTTGACTGAGAAAAGGAGCACTTTACAAATGGAAGAGATCACGATCCGCAGCGCCGCGCTTTCCGATGCGCCGCATCTGCTGGAAATTTACGGCTGGTATGTGGAGCATACCGCCATCAGCTTTGAATACGAAACGCCCTCCTTGGCGGAGTTCACGCAGCGCATCGCGCACACGCTGGAGCGCTACCCCTATCTCGTCGCCGAGCGCGGCGGGCGCGTCCTCGGTTACGCTTACGCCGGGGCGTTCGTCGGGCGGCGCGCTTATGACTGGGCGGCGGAGCTCACGGTCTATTTGGACCCGGAGAGCCGCGGCGTCGGACTTGGGCGGCGGCTCTATGCCGCGCTGGAGGACGCGCTGCGCAAAATGGGCGTTCTGAACCTCTACGCCTGCATCGGCTGGTGCGACGAAGAGGACGAATACCTCACCCACGCCTCCCCCGCGTTCCATAGCGCCCTCGGCTTCACCCTTGCGGGCACGTTTCAAAAATGCGGCTATAAATTCGGTCGCTGGTACGATATGATCTGGATGGAAAAGCTCATCGGCGAACACGACGCCCCCCAGCCCGATATCCGGAGCTGGTCAGAGATTTCAAAGGAATAGAAAAAAAAGAAAGGCGTCCCCATGCAAGCGAAAAACTCCGGGCGCGGCGGCGCGCTCAGCGCGCTGCGGTGCGCGTTCCCTTACACAGTCCCGATTCTCGCGGGCTTCTGCTTCCTCGGCGCGAGCTACGGCATTTATATGAGGGTATCGGGCTTTTCCGTCTGGTATCCCCTCATCATGGCGGCGGTCATTTACGGCGGCAGTCTGGAGTTCGTCGCCGTCAGTCTGCTGCTCGCGCCCTACGCGCCGCTCCAGACCTTTCTGATGGCGCTGATGATTCAGGCGCGCCATCTGTTTTACGGCATTGCGATGCTGGACAAATTCAAGGGGCTCGGCTGGAAAAAGCCCTACCTCATCTTCGCCATGTGCGACGAGACCTTCAGCATCAACTGCTCGGCGTGGATCCCCGAGGGCGTGGACCGGGGCTGGTTTTATTTCTTCGTCTCGCTCTTAGACCAAATCTACTGGGTCGGCGGCGCGGTGCTCGGCGCACTGCTCGGCAGTCTCATCCGCTTCGACACGGCAGGACTCGATTTCGTAATGACCGCGATGTTCGTCGTCATCTTCCTCGAGCAGTGGCTGAAGGAAAAACACCACACAAGCGAGTGGATCGGGCTCGCCGCCTCCGTCGCGTGCCTGCTCGTATTCGGACCGAACAATTTTCTCATCCCTACGATGATCTGCATCCTCGCGGCACTGACCGCGCTGCGCCGCCCGATTGAGCGGCAGCTGGAGGGAGGCGGGGAGAAATGACCGAAATGCCCCTTTTCCAGCAGGCGGTCACCATCGCGATGTGCGTGCTCGCCACGGTGCTGACGCGCTTTCTGCCCTTCCTCATCTTCAGCGCCAAGCGCCCAACGCCGAAATATATTCAGTATCTCGGCAAAGTGCTCCCCGGCGCAATCTTCGCCATGCTCGTGGTCTACTGCCTGAAAAACGTCTCCTTCGTGACTTACGGCTTCGGCATCCCGGAGCTCCTCGGCATCGGCATCACCGTCGCGCTCCACCTCTGGAAGCGCCAGATGCTCCTCTCCATCGCAGGGGGGACAATCGCATATATGTTGCTGGTACAACTCGTGTTTTAAAAAAATTCAGCCCCCGCCGGTCAACGGCGGAGGCTGATTTTTTATTTTCTCAGTTCATCCGGCTTCTTATAAAAGATTCTTCCGACCGCCATGAAGATCAGGAACACGACGAGGTAGGACCATACAAGGCTGCCGTAAGAGTGGACGCAGCAGTAGCACATGAAGACACAGGCGAGCGTTCCGACGGTGGGCAGCACGAAGCGCTGGAAGAAATTGAACTCCTTTTCGCGGAAAATGAGGTTCAGGAAGATCGGGATATAGAGCGCGTACTGGGTGACGATGACGATCTCGTCCGCCTCCCAGCCGAGGAGCCACGCGGGGTTCCCTGTGACGCCCGTGACAAGGGGACCGTTGAAGAAGAGGATGGCGGTCTGGAAATACCAGAACGCGGAGAACATCATGCCGAGCACGCAGCTCTTCATCGGCATGCCGGTGGAGGCGTCCACCTCGCTGACGATGTGCGCCTTGGGTCCCTGCCCGCGGACGGCGACGGAATAGAGCCCGCGCATGCAGCCCATGGTCATGCCGTTCATCGTGCCGAGGCAGGAGATGATGATGAACACCATAACGATCGTGCCCGCAGCGTTGGAGTGGAACAGGCGCGTGAACGCGACGCGCGGCAGGTTGTTGCCCGCTTCAAGGATCTCCGCCGCGGTCATCGTGGCGCTCATGGAGTAGACATAGAGCATATAGATGACGGTGCAGAACAGCGCGCCGCCGATGAGCGCGCGCGGGAGGTCGCGCTTCGGGTTATGCAGCTCGGAGTTGATCGTCGTCGCCAGGATCCAGCCCTCATAGGCGAAGGCAAAGGCGCAGACGCCGGCGAGCAGCCCGCCGTCCGTCCCCGCGGTGACGGTTTGATCCGTGAAGATGGCAACGCCGTTGCCGTTCACGAGACCCACGATCGTTCCGCCGACACCCATCACGACGAGCGGGACGAGCTTGATGACGGTCATGGAGACCTGAAGCTTTCCGGCGAGACGCGGCGCGAGGGAGTTGATGCCGATGCCCATCATGAGGTAAAGCGCGCCGATGCCGACCGTCACGGTGCCGAAATCGTCGTAGCCGAGGAGCATGGACGTATAGCGCGCGGCGACGAAGGCGAGGGTCGTGGCGATGATCGGGTAATACATTGTGGACATAAACCAGCCCATGTAATAGCCGAACTTCGGTCCGAGCGCCGCCTCGGCGTAATCCACGACGCCGTTGCAGCGGACGTATTTCGTGCCCATCGTCGCGAAGACGCAGGAGCAGACGATGCAGATAAGTCCGACGATGCCGATGACGAG
>CALJDB010000189.1 GCA_938023775.1 uncultured Clostridia bacterium | reverse complement strand
GGCGCGACACGTGCGTGTCGAAAAATTCTCTGCGCGGAGGGAACTTGCAAGCGCCCTGCCGAACGGCAGGGCGCTTGTGCGCAGAGCGGAGTGAGTCTCTCTCGACCGGGAGCCCAGCGCCCTAAAGGACTAACGCCTTCGGCGCGTCGAAGCCGGGTCCCTGTCGATTTTTTTATTCCCAGCCCTTCCAGACGTCCGGCTGATAGCCTACGGTCGCCTGTTTTCCGTTGCGGACGATGGGGGTCTTGATGCGCCATGGCTCTTCGAAGAGCTTGTCGAGGCGGGCGGCGTCGCTCGCGAGATAGTGCAGCAGCGCGGCGTCGGGGTCCTTTTCGTCGATGAGCGCCTCCACGCCGACGGCGGCGCGGACGGTGTCCAGCTCGCGGCGTCCGAGACCGAAGCGGTCGAGATCGATGAACTGGTATTTCACCCGGCGCTCCTTGAAATAGCGCTCGGCTTTTTTTGTGTCGAAGCACTTTTTCTTTCCGTAGATCTGGATATTCACAGCACCCTCCCGAAATAGGCGCGGAGGTTGCCCCAGAAGATATCCTGCACGAGCGCCTCGCTCCAGTTTTTGCGGAGCATCGCCTCATAGAGCGCGTCCAGACTCTGCACGCCCGCGATGCCGCCGGGCAGCTCGGAAATGCCGTCGAGGTCGCCGCCGAGACAAACGGCTTTTTCGCCGCCGAGCTCCAGATAGTGCTCCGCGTGGGCGACGACGGCGTCAATATCGCGCCCGAGACCGAGGAAATCGGTGCAGAAATTGAGCCCCGCGACGCCGCCTGTGTGGACGAGCGCGACGAACTGCTTATCGCTCAGATTACGCTTCACATCGCAGAGCGCCTGCGAATCGCTGTGGCCCGCGAGAACAGGCTTTTCCGCGATCTCCAGCACGTCCCAGAAGCCGCGCTCGGAGATGTGGGACATATCAAGCGCCACGCCCATCGACTGCGCCGCGCGGACGAAGCCGCGCCCCTGATCGGTCAGGCCGCTGCCGCTGTCCACCGCCGCGCCGCAAAGCGCGTTGTCGTGGTTCCATGTGAGGTGGACGATGCGCACGCCGCGGGTGTACATGCCCGCGAGCTTCATAATGCTGCAATTGAACTTCTCCGCGCCCTCGATGGAGAGCAGCGCGGCGATCTTTCCCTCGCGCACGGCATCGTCGATGTCCTTCGCGCTGCGGCAGAGGGCGACGAGGTCGTCGTTCGCGTCGATCTCCCGCGTGAACGTGGTCAGAACGTCGTCCGTTTCGGCGATCATCGTCTCGCCGTGGCGAACGCAGACGGAGAACACCTGCGCGCAGGGCTTGAAGCGGGAGAGCCGCTCTAAATCGAGATGAAACTCGTTTTTCCGCAGGCTCGCGTTCTGATAATGGACCGGCACCGGCGTGTCGCAGTGGGCGTCAAAATAAGGGATCTTCACGATAAATCAAACCTCAATGATAACGGGGAGGATCATCGGCGAGCGGCGGGTGGTCTTGTAGAGGTAGCCGGAGAGGTTGCTCTTGACCTGCCCCTTGATGCCCGCCCAGTCCGTGATGCGGCGCTTTTCGCAGCTCGCGACGCTCTCGTTCACGACGCGCTTCATCTCCTCCATCAGCCCCTCCGCCTCCTTGATGTAGACGAAGCCGCGGGTGATGATCTCCGGATCGCTGACCATATTGCCGTCCTCGCTGGACATGGTCATGATGACCACGAGCATGCCCTCGTCGGCGAGATGCTTGCGGTCGCGCAGGACAACGCTGCCGACGTCGCCGACGCCGGAGCCGTCCACCAGCACCTTGCCCGCCATGACCTCGCCGTTTTCGCGGATGGACTTCGGACCGACCTCGATGACGTGACCGATGCCGCTGACGACGATGTTGCGCGGGTCGACGCCCATTTCCTTCGCGAGCTTCGCGTGCTGGTGGAGCATGCGCGTCTCGCCGTGGAGAGGGATGACGTATTTCGGCTTCGTCAGCGCGATCATCATCTTGAGGTCCTCCTGACAGGCGTGTCCGGAGACGTGGAGGTTGTCCGTGCGGGTATAGATGACCTCCGCGCCCTTGGCGAAAAGCTCGTCGATGACGCGGCTGATGGTCAGCTCGTTGCCGGGAATGGCGGAGGCGGAGATGATGATGCGGTCGCCCGCGTCGATA
>CALJDB010000188.1 GCA_938023775.1 uncultured Clostridia bacterium | reverse complement strand
TAGTTCAAAACGTTGACCGCCTTGAAGAACACGCCGGAGCCGATGACGATGCCGACGACCATGGAAATCGCCGTCACAAGCCCGAATTTCTTTTCCAGTTTGTTTTCCATACTTTGTTTCTCTTTCCTTCCCCAAAAAAGTTTTGCTTGTCCAATTTGCAGTTTAACACAGCATTTCGGTAAAACGCAAGAGTTATTTTCCGGACGGCAGCGGGAACTATCCCGCCGCCGTCCTTGGAGTCTGGTGCGGGTTATTCTATTATACGCCGTCCGCGAGCTTCCTGCCACCGAGCAGGTGGAAATGCAGGTGCTGCACGCTCTGTCCGGCGTCGGGACCGCAGTTCGTGATGACGCGGTAGCCGTTATCGAGCCCCTCCGCCGCGGCGAGACGCGGGACAAGCTCGAAAATATGGGCGACGACGGCGCTGTTCGTTTCGTCAATGGCATTTGCCGAGGGGATGTGCGTCTTCGGCAGGATCAGGATATGCGTCGGCGCGAGGGGGTTGATGTCGCGGAAGGCGAGGCAGAGCTCGTCCTCATAAACCTTCGTGCTGGGAATTTCGCCGTCAATGATGGCGCAGAAAAGGCAGTCGTTTTTCATCGGTCGTTCTCCTTTCAGCCGAGCTTTCCGGACACGAAATCATCCACCTGTGCGAGGGCGTCGTCGACCTTCAGCGGGTCGGTGCCGCCGCCCATGGCGCTCTCCGGCTTGCCGCCGCCCTTGCCGCCGCAGGCGGCGCAGACCGCGCGGATGAGGTCGCCCGCCTTGACGCCGCGGGCGACGGCTTCGCTGCCGCAGGAGACGGAGAAGGAGATCTTGCCGTCCTTCGTGCCGGCGAGCACGGCGACAACCGTCGGGTCCTTGCCGCGCAGGGTGTCGCCCATCTGGCGCAGGGCTGCGCCGTCCGCGTCGCGCAGCGCGGCGGTGACGACGCGCAGACCCTTCACGTCGTGCGCGCCGAAGAGGATACGGTCGGCTTCGCCGGACGCCTCGCGCGCCTTGAACTGCTCCACGGCGCGGCGCAGCTCGCGCAGCTCCTCGATCGTCTGGCCCACGCGCTCGCGCAGCGCGGCGGGCTTTGCCTTCAGCGCCGCGGCAGCCTCAAAAAGCATCTCCTGATTGCGCTCGATGGTCTGGAGCGTCACAATACCGGTGGACGCCTCGATGCGGCGCACGCCGGAGGCGACGGAAAACTCGCTGTCGATATGGAACACGCCGACCTTGGCGGTGTTGTCGAGGTGCGTGCCGCCGCAGAGCTCCACGGAGAAGCCGTTCCCCATGTCGACGACGCGCACGATGTCGCCGTACTTCTCGCCGAAGAGCGCGATCGCGCCGCGCTCGCGCGCCTGTGCGATGGGCATTTCCTCGGTCTGCACGTCGTAACCGGCGAGGATGGCGCGGTTCACGATCTTGCTGACCTTGGTGAGCTCCTCCGCGCTCATCGCGGAGAAATGGGTAAAGTCGAAGCGGACGCGGTCCGGCTCGACGAGGGAGCCCGCCTGATTCACATGGTCGCCGAGCACGGTGCGCAGCGCCTTGTCGAGCAGGTGGGTCGCGGTATGGGCGCGGGCGATCGCCTGACGGCGGGCGGTGTCGATGCTCGCGGTGACGGCGTCGCCGAGGCGCAGCGTGCCGAGCTCCAGCGTGCCGTAGTGCATATATTTGCCGCCCTTGTTCTTCTGCACGTCCGTGACGGAGAACTTCGCGCCGTCCTCGGTCGTGATGACGCCGTGGTCGGCGACCTGACCGCCCATCTCGGCGTAAAACGGCGTGCGGTCGAGCACGACGATGCCCTCCACGCCGGGCATGAGCTGCTCCGCCTGCTCGCCCTCGACCACGAGGGCGACGACCTTCGCCGCGCAGCCGGTGAGGTTTGCCTTGTCATAGCCGACAAACTCGGTCGCGGGGACCTCCTTGCCGAACTCCACGCCCGCCCAGCCGAGGTCGCCGAGCGCCTTGCGCGCCTCGCGCGCACGGGTCTTCTGCTCCTCCATCTCGCGGCGGTAGCCCTCCTCGTCGACGTCGAGCCCCTCGTCGCGCGCCATCTCGATGGTCAGGTCGATCGGGAAGCCGTAAGTGTCGTAAAGGCGGAATGCGTCGGCGCCGGAGAAGCGCTTCTCCGCGCGGGCGCGGTGCGCCGCCAGCAGATCGGCGAAGATCTTCATGCCGCCGTCGATCGTGCGGGCGAAGTTCTCCTCCTCCGTCCGGATGACGCGGGTGATATACTCCTGCTTCTCGCGCACATCGTGATACTCGCCCTCGTTCACGCGGACGACGGTATCCACGATCTCATAGAGGAAGGGCTCGTTGACGCCGAGGAGCTTGCCGTGGCGCGCGGCGCGGCGCAGCAGGCGGCGCAGCACGTAGCCGCGGCCCTCGTTGCTGGGCAGAACGCCGTCGCAGATCATAAACGTTGCGGAGCGGATGTGGTCCGTGATGACACGGAGCGAAACGTCGCGCGCGTGGCTCTCGCCGTAGTGCGCGCCGGTCAGCTCGCTGACGCGGTTCGTGATGTGCATGACGGTGTCCACGTCGAAAATGCTGTCCACGCACTGGCTGACCATGGCGAGGCGCTCGAGACCCATGCCGGTGTCGATGTTCTTCTGCTTGAGCTCGGTATAGTTGCCGTGGCCGTCGTTATCGAACTGGGAGAAAACGTTGTTCCAGACCTCGACATAGCGGTCGCAGTCGCAGCCGACGGTGCAGCCGGGCTTGCCGCAGCCGTACTTTTCGCCGCGGTCGTAATAAATTTCCGAGCA
>CALJDB010000187.1 GCA_938023775.1 uncultured Clostridia bacterium | reverse complement strand
CCGAGGGCAGGGGACCTTTCTTTTTCATCTTAAATGCAAGTAACTGATAACTCGTAAATCGAAAAGGAGAACAGCGACGTATGAAAATGGGAAGATTTGTGGTTGACTGCCACATCCACCCCGGAAAGAAGGACCACGCCGACGCAAACAGCCGCATCAAGGGCGTGAACGCGCAGGTCGAGGAAGCCGATAATTCCGACATGATCTTGCTCGACATGGACAACTACGGCATCGACATGGGCATTATCCTGCCCAGCATGATCGGCACCACGAACGAGCTGCACGCCGAGATCGTCCGCCGCCACCCGGACCGCTTCCGCTCCATGTGCGTGGACACCAAGACCCGCCTCGCCGCCGCGACCGGCGAGAAGGAGTGGAACATCGAGGACGCCATCAAGGAGCTTGACGAGGCACTCTCCCTCGGACCGGACATCATGGTCGGTATCGGCGAGATCGCGCCGGGTTCCCTCGGCTGCCCGCGCGAGCGCCCCACCCGCGTCCAGCGCTTCAAGGAGTGGTGCGCCATCGCGGAGCTCTGCACCCACTACGACGTGCCGGTCTACTTCCACGATTACAGTCACATCTGCATGGAAGAGCCGCTCACCATGATCGCGAACGTTCTTCAGAAATACCCCGGCTTCAAGGTCATCATCGCCCACGGCGGCGGTCAGACCGAGGACGACATCAAGAGCGCCTGCTACCTCGCGGGACTGTTTGAGCACGTCTATCTGGAGACCGGCTACTGGCGCGCGGAGTACTATGAGTACGCGCTGAAGAACTACCAGATCGGCGCGAGCAAGCTGCTCTGGGGCGGCGGCGACACGGGCAGCCGCATATGGTATCCGCAGGCGACCCGTCCGGGGCTGAAGCGCACGGAGCCGACCTTTATCTGGTATAACCGCAACAACTGGGCGCTCGGCGACCGCGAGGTCTGCTACCAGCCGGACTATTACGGCTGGTCCACCCACCAGATCCACCGGCTGAAGGACATGGAGCTCTGCACGCAGGACGAGATCAACCTCATCATCGGCGGAAATGCTGCACGGCTTTACAAAATCAAGCTCGACCCGCGCTACACTTTCTGCTATAATAGACCGGATCTGTTCATTCCCGACCGCGAAACGCTGGAGAGCACCGGACCCACCTGGCGCACCGGCTTCGTGAACCCGGATCAGGATTTCGTCGGCGGCGAGCAGAACTTCTACCTCTGAGATGGCGGTGGACGAGCCGCGCTGCACGCTCTGTAAAAACCGCTGCCCGCTCTCCCGCCCCGGCTGCGCCGCCGCGGGACGGCAGCGGCGGGACGAGACGCCGCGCTGCCGTATGTGCGAAAAGCGCTGCCCGGCGGATGCACTCCAATGCAGCCTCGGCAGAACGCTCGCCGCCATCCGGCGCAGAGAGACCCGACAGGAAAGAGAAGGTTGAAAAAGCCCTATGAGCGAAAACGAAGCTATCCGCGAGCTGATCGCCCGCGAACGCCAGAGCCGCGTGACCGCGGATATCCCCGCGCTGGAGGCGTGCTACTGGCCCGACGCGCTTGTCGTGACGAGCTGGACCGGCGGCTGCGTGCCCGTCGAGCGCTATCTCCACGGCGGCAAGGCGCCGGTGCATGACCCGGAGCGCCCGATCGTGAGCCGCATCGCTTACCCGATCGTCCACCGCCGCGGCGCGCGGGCGTATGTCGAAGCGCCGCAGACCACGCTGCGCTGGCTGAGCGTCGGCGGCGTCCGCGCCGTGCTGACATGCTACATGCGCCTTCTCTACGAGGTCGAGCGGCGGGACGGCGAATGGCGCATCGTCTACTTCGGCTCCGTCTACGAAAGCGACACCCTCCAGCCGGAAATCCCCGGCGAGGCGCCGCCGATAGACCGCGAGCGCTGGGCGTCCCTGCGCCACGCTTACCGCAATCTCGCGTATGTCGACGCCGGGACGAGCCCCGACCTCCCCGGTATCGACCGCCCGGAGAGCGTCAGGGCGCTCTATGACCGTCTGGAGCAGTGGCTCGCAGGCGGAGAAACGGAGGAATGATGGAAAACTACACGCTTTTTTACTGCGGCAACGGCACGTTCCGCCGCGGCTCCTGCCGCGAGGAGCGCGAGCAGCTCGTGGACGTGCAGCTCGGCGGGACCGTCGCCCCCACGGGCATCCGCGGCGAGGGCAGCATCGTCACGATGACGGGCTTCACGTTTGAGACGAGCGCGGACATCGCGCTGGTCGTCCCCGGCGGCACGACGCTCGTGCTCGAACGCGGCGTCAGCACGCTGCGCATCGTCCCCGCCGGACCGGACGCCAACACTGCGGCACTCTATTCCAGCGGCGATCTCACGATCACCGGCGGCGAGGGGACCCTCGTCTGCGACGCGACCGCCACCAGCGCCGAGACCACGCTCTGGAGCCGCTGCATCTGCGCGCGCTACGGCGATCTCACGATTACCGGCGGTCATATTGTCGCCCACTGCGGTCCGTGCAGCCGCAACGCCGGCGCGGTCTATGCCGGAGGCAGACTCTTTGGCGGCGAGAACGAGCACGGCGCGATCACCATCACCGGCGGCACCGTCCGGGGTATGTCGAAACCCCAGACCATCCGCGCGACGAACACGCTGCTCACCATCGGACCGAACTCCGTCGTGGAAAACGCACAGGAGTTCGCCGGCTCCGCCGAGGAGTTCCACGGCGACTGCCTCTCCATGGCGGACGAGACGAGCGA
>CALJDB010000186.1 GCA_938023775.1 uncultured Clostridia bacterium | reverse complement strand
AGCTTTTCCCGCGCAGCGGAGCATTTGTTCATATCCCAGTCTGCCGTGAGCAAAAACGTCGCCCAGCTCGAGCGCGACCTCGGCTATGTCCTCATCGACCGGACTTACGGCTCCGTTCGCACCACGGAGGTCGGCAGGCGCTTTTACGAATTTTTCTGCGACAGCGAGCACCGCTTCGACGCCCTGCGCGAGGAGGTCCGCATGCTCACGAGCGGACATGCCGGCGATCTGCGTCTCGGCTGTCTGGACGGCTGGGACCTCTCGGAGTTTTATCCGGAGCTCCAGCGCATGTTCCGCGAGCGCTTCCCCGGCATCCGCCTGCGGCTCGACGGCTATAACCACATGCGCATTTTAGACGCCCTCGCCTCGAACGAGATCGACATCGCCATCACGCTCGGCATCACCCTCCCGCGGCAGGACAAGCTCGTCCGGCGCGAGATTGCGAAGGCGCCCGCCGTGCTGCTCTTCTCCGCCATGCACCCCCTCGCGGGCAGGGAGGACCTCCGGCTGGAGGATTTCCGCGACGAGCCGTTTTATGTCATCGCCCCCTCGGCGCAGAGCACCAACCCGATGGAAACGCTGACGCTGCGCCTCTGCCGCGCTGCGGGCTTCGAGCCGCGCATCGAGCGCATCTCCAGCTCCGTGTCCATCCTCATGTGCCTCCAGAGCGGCACCGGCGTCCAGCTCACCTGCCAGTGGACCAGCGCCGGTCGTCTCCCCCTCTACCGCATGCTCCCCCTCGACCACCAGCTCTCCATCTGCGCCGCCTGGCTCGACGACGACGCCCAGCCCGCCAAGCACATCTTCGTAAACGAGCTGCTGCACCTGCCGATGAAGGATAAGTAATACTATTTGAATAAGCTAAAGACAGGGACCGCCCGGCTGTGCCGGGCGGTCCCTGTTTGTCTTTATTCTTTTCTTACTCCCGATTCGGGTCCTCCGCCATGTTCGCGATGATGAGATACTGCGCGAGCAGCATCAGCGCGGCGGAGACGAGGTGGATCGCGGTGAGGCTGCCGCGGCGGGGGTCGAAGACGGTGGTGAGGTTCAGCACGGCGGCGAAGGGGAGGATGAACATCATCGTCATCGGACGGGCGCGGCCGTAAAACAGCGCGGCGAGGTAATAGGCGCCGAGCACCGCGGCGGCGACGGCAAGCAGCCCCGGCGCGTAAGTCCAGAACTGCGGCTCGTCGGAGCCGAGCTTATAGCTGAACACGAGCCAGTAGCAGAAGAAGATCGTCAGAAACGCCGAGGCGCTCTTCCCCGCCGCGTTCGGCGCGTCCGATGCGCGCTTCGGGATGAGACCGGGGATGCAGAGTCCCGCTAAAATGCCCGCCGCGCCGAAGATGCGCTGGAGCGTCGGGAACTTGGCAAGGTCGGCGGAGAACATCAGCACGAGCGACGCGATGACGAACGCCGCCGCCATCGCCCAGCCGAGTATCGCGGGCACGACGCTGCGGCAGCGGAGCGCCGCACCGACGCCCGCAGGAAAAACGTAGCGCCGCAGCCAGAGCCGCACGATGAGCGCCAGCACGACAGCCGATATGAGGATATAGACCGCGAGCACGATCGAGATACCCGCGCCGCGCGCGGCAAGACCCTCCTCATCGTAGAGATTCATATTTTGCAGCCAGCGCAGAAATGCGCCGAAAATGCCCAGCACAAGGGTCGTGAGCGTGATCGTCAGAGCGTCTTTTCGCATAATTGCATCCTTGTCCAAGTATAGATTTAGCAAAACTATTCTATACCGATTTGACGCTTCCGTCAAGTCTCTTGGGAGGGAGAAGCATGCAAAGGAAAAACGCTGTGGGGCTTTCGCTGCTCGCGGTCGCGTTCGCATTCGTGCTGCCGCTCGTGCTCTCCGGCGCGCCGGCGGAGAGCCGGGAGGTGCCGGAGCTGACGCCGCCCGCCGTCACCGCCGCCGCGCCGACGCCGGACCCGACGCCCACGCCGGAGCCGGAGCCGGTGCTGGACGCGGCGACACCGCTGCGCCTGCACACGGAGTCGGGCGACACCGAGACGACGATGGCGGACTATCTGCCCCTCGCGCTCGCCGGGGAGATGCCCGCCGCCTTCGAGCCGGAGGCGCTGCGCGCGCAGGCGGTCGCGCTGCGGACTTACGCGCTCTATTACCGCAACGCGCCGAAGGCGCAGCACCCGGACGCGGACGTCTGCACCTCCTCCGCCTGCTGCACCGCCTGCGCGGACGAGGCGGAGCTCCGCGAACGCTGGGGCGCGGACTATGACGATTACTGGGCGCGCGTCTGCGCCGCCGTCGCCGCGACGGACGGGCAGTATCTCGTCTGGGAGGACGCCCCCGCGCTCGCGGTGTTCCACGCCTCGAGCTACCGCCGCACGGAGGCAGCCGCGGACCTCGGTATGGCGCAGCCCTATCTCGCGAGCGTGGACTCGCCGGAGACGGCGGAGGAGGTCCGGAACCTGAATACCACGGTGGAGGTCTCCGCCGACGACTTCCGCGCCGCAGTGCTCGCCGCCGTGCCGGACGCGGACCTCAGCGGCAGCGCCGAAGGCTGGGTCGGCGCGGTGACGCTGAACGCCGCCGGGCGCGTGGCGCAGGTGGTCATCGGCGGCAGAGCGGTCAGCGGGCTCGCCCTGCGCCAGATGTTCTCTCTGCGCAGCACGGATTTCACCTTAGCTTGGAGCGACGGCGCGTTCCACTTCCGCGTCAGCGGCTACGGTCACGGACTCGGACTCAGCCAGTACGGAGCAAACCTCCTCGCCCGCGACGGCTATGATTATTCGGAAATCTTAGCGCATTACTATCCCGGCACTGAACTCGTCATGGCGGTGTTGGAATGGTGAAAAGTGAAGAAGTGTCCTTCGGAGACTTAGGGACTTGACGTAGGCGGGAAAACGGTGTAAAATAAGTTACCTTTTAAAAGATTTCACACGCCCCGTTTTACATCAGACAGAAAGGTGGACGATATATGGGTTTCATTCCCGAAATCACCTGCC
>CALJDB010000185.1 GCA_938023775.1 uncultured Clostridia bacterium | reverse complement strand
TACTGTGCCTGCACGAAGGAGAGGTTGACGTTCGGGTAAGAGCGGAGAAAGTGGTCTCCGATCTGGTACATGTGCGCGTTCGCGCAGTAGCCGATCGTCAGATGCTGGGTAAAGCCCCGCTGGGACGCCGCGGCGCGGTTGATGGGCGCCATAACGTGGTTTAAGAGATCCTTCCACGCTGTGGCAAGAATTTTTCCCGCCGGCGTGAGCCGGATGGTGCGCCGCCAGCGGATAAAAAGCTGAAAGCCGAGCTTGCCCTCCAGCGAGGCGATGCGCTTGCTGATGACGGGCTGCGTCAGGTGCAGCAGCTCCGCCGCCTTGGTGAAGTTGCTGGTCTGGGCGCTGACGAGAAAGGCTTGGATCTGGCCAAGGTCCAGACCGGAGAGGTCGAGCTCCGTGATCATTCCGATGCCTCCTTAAAACAGAACACAGCAGGTGAAGGCGATCTTCCGGTCGCCGTAGTAGTAGGGGAGGGCGTTGCTGCGGCAGACGTCGCTGACGAAGAGACCGCAGGCTTCCATGGAGGGGGCGAGCGTCTCCGGGTGGCGGCAGGGCGCGTCCGGGTAGGTGCATGCCGCGCAGCGGGTGCAGGTCCCGGCGCCCATGGGCAGGAAATCGAGACCCTCTGCGTACAGGCGCGCGAGAAGGCGGTAAAAATTCGCGTCGTTGCGCCGCGAGACCTCCTCCGCCGCCTCCAGATCGAGCGAGTCCTCGCGCTCGCCGATGGTCTGAAGCAGAACGCCGCTGCGGTATTTCGCGGCGCGAGAGCGCCAAAGCTCCAGCTCGCCGCAGCCCGGCGGGCAGCTCCACTTTCGCCCGAAGCTCCGGCAGCGGTCGGCGCGGCACATGCTGCGCACCTCCGGCAGAAAGCGCAGCGTCGCGGGGTCGAGGTCCGCCGCGGCGGAGAAGCCGCATTCGAGCGCGGCGGCTTTCACGTCGATCATCCGTCAAGACCCTCCCATTCATCAAAAAACATCGCGTCCACAAAGCGCTCGTCGAAGTCCCGCGCGCCGGAGAGCTCCAAATAGCGGCAGCGCGCCGCCGCGCGGCGGACGCCCTCGCGTCCGCAGTCCGTCAGACAGAGCGCCGCGCCGAGGCCGGCGCTGTTTCCGACGTGGCGCGTTCTTCCGCGAAGCGCCGGGGGCAGCAGCCCGATGGCGCAGGCGCTGCGCAGATCCATGGAAGCGCCGAAGCCGCCGGCGAGCAGCACCGCGGAGACATCTGTATAGCGCTTGCCGCTGCGTGCGAGCAGCGTCTCGATCCCGGCGCGCACCGCCGCCTTCGCGAGCTGGAGCTGCCGCAGGTCCTGCGCCGTGACGAACACGCGGTCGGTGAGGTCATAGCGCTCGCCGCGCAGCCTGCCCGTCTCGTCGAGCAGACCGTTTTCGAGCAGCGCCGCCGCGGCGTCGATGAGTCCGCTGCCGCAGAGGGTCTCCGCGGAGCAGCCCCCGATCACATGAACCGTCAGGTCGCGGTCCACGGCGAAAATCGCGCCCGGCACGGCGCGGGAGCCGCAGGCGATCTCTGCACACTCAAACGCGGGACCCGCCGCCGCGGCGCAACAGAGAAAGCCGTGCCGGTCGCCGAGCGCCATCTCGCCGTTCGTGCCGACGTCCAGAAACAGCACGGTCTCCGCGCTCCTGGCAGCGCCGCTCGCGAGCAGCCCGGCGGTGATGTCGCCGCCGACGTAGCCGGAGACGGCGGGGCAGAGATAGAGCATGCAGTCCGCCGGAAGACCGGGCAGGAACTCCGCCGCCGCGCGTTCAAAACCGAAGAGGCTCAGCGGCGCAAACGGCGCTCTGCCGATGCCCGCCGGCGAGAGCCCGGCGAAGAGATGCTCCATCACCGTGTTCCCCGCGAGCGCGGCGCGGCGGAGGCGGGAGAGGTCCGGGCAGAGCGCGCGCAGCATCGCGCCAAGCTGGTCCCGGACGGCGCGCGTGAGCGTTTCGAGCCCGCCGGGCGTTTCCGCGAAGCGGATGCGGCTGATGACGTCCGCGCCGTAAGCGCACTGCGCGTTCCGCTCGCCGCACCGGGCGATGCAGCGCCCAGTGGCAAGGTCGTAGAGGTAGACCGCGACGGTCGTCGTCCCGATGTCGGCGGCGAGACCAAGTCCCTCGCCGCCGCCCGGCAGGGTCAGCGCGTCGAGCCGCACGCGGTCCGCTCCTGCTTCCGGCAGCGTTACGCGCACCGCGCCAGCGGGACGGACGCGGCAGGCGAGGACGTCCTCGTCCCGGTATTCCCGCACCGTGCCGTCCGGCGCGCGCAGCGGACCCGTGACGCGCACGCGGCACTGGCGGCAGGTACCGTTCCCGCCGCAGGGGGCGTGGACCGCCGCGCCCGCGCCGCGCAGCGCATCGAGCAGCGTTCCGCCCGGCGCGCCCGGCGTTATGATGATCTCGGATTCCGCCATGGGGCGGCACCTCCTTTTTTGCATATTGAGAAAAGCATAGCGGTCTTACGCCGGGTAAAACCGCTATGCTTGTTTTTCCTGAAAATCTTTGTTTACTGCGCCTTGGCGAGCAGGATCTCCTTGGCTTTATTGGCGCAGGATGCGCCGTCGTCGGTGTAGTAGTCCGCACCGATCTGGTCGCAGTATTCCTGCGTCACGGGCGCGCCGCCGACCATGATCTTCACCTGATCGCGGATGCCCGCCGCTTTCATCGCCTTGACGACCTCCTCCATCATGGGCATCGTCGTCGTCAGCAGGGAGGAGCAGCAGCAGATGTCGCACTTCTCGTCGATGACGGTCTGGACGAACTTTTCGGGCGGAACGTCAACACCGAGGTCGATGACCTCGATATTCTTGCTTTCGAGCATCAGCTTCACGAGATTCTTGCCGATATCGTGCAGGTCGCCCTGCACGGTGCCGATGCAGACCTTGCCGATCGGCTGGCTGCCCTCGGCGGCGAGCAGGGGCTTGAGCAGCTCCGTGCCCTTGTTCATCGCACGGGCGGAGACCAGCACCTCCGGCACGAAGGCTTCGTTGCGGGTGAAGCGGTCGCCCACAATGCTCATGCCGTGGAGCAGTCCGTCATTCAGGATCTCCTGCGCGGAGTGACCCTGCTCGATCGCGGCGGGAACGAGCTCCTTGACGATCTTGACCTTGCCCTTTTCAATGGCTTCGGAAATTTCTTCGATGATAGTCATAAGGCGGTTATCCTCCCAAATCCTTGCTGTTTCCGGACGCCTGTGCGCCGGATTCTAACCCCGATTATATCCGGAACGGAGGGAAGCTGTATAAGAATTATTTGCCATTTTTGGTAATTTTTTGCGCGAAATCCGCGCCGCCGCCGTGCTCTTTTTCGGTGTCGATGCGGCGCGAGCGCTTGCGGAAGCGGTCCGGTGAAACGCCCTCAAGCTCGCGGAACACCTTGCAGAAATAGCTCTGGTCGCTGAAGCCGACGAGCTGGCAGACCTCTGCGACGGAGACGGGACCGGAGAGCAGGAGCAGCTTGCTTCGCTCGATGCGGATGCGGTTTAAATACGCGCGGTAAGTGATGCCCGTCTCCTCGCGGAACACGCGGGAGAAATAAGTCGGGGAGTAGCCTGCGGCTGCGGCGGCGTCCTCCAGCGTGAGCGGCTGGGCGTAATTCGCGGAGAGAAACTCGATCGCGCGCTGCACCGCGTCGGAAAGTCCGCTGCTGCCGAGGTCGATGACGAGACGGAGAAAGTGGTTCATCGTGCGCGAGAGCCGCGCCGTGAGGTCCGACTGGGATTCCGCGAGGCGCAGGTGCTCGCGGCAGCGGTCGCTGAGCTCAAACACCTGCGCGCTGCCCGCTCCGGCGGCGATCGCCGCGCGGGAGATGACGACGAGCAGCTCCTGCACGCGCTGCATAATGTCCGCCTCGCTGCGGATATAGAAGAAGATATAGCCGAGGAGCTGCCCGAGCAGCTCGTTTGCGAGCGCGGAATCTCCGCGGGCGACCGCCTCGTAGAGCGCCTGCTCGCGCGCCATGGGGTAGCCCACGGCGCGGGCGCTGCGCTTGATGCCCGCAATGTAGCTTCCGATATAATTCTGCTGGTCGTTCTCACTCTGGCTGAGAAAGACCTCGTGGCTGCTGTCGCTGACGACGACGGCGCTCGCGAAGAGCTGACCGGAGAGATAGTGCAGGCGCTGGGGCGTCATCGCCGGGATGCGCTCAAGTCCGTTGCGCAGCCGCACCTCGATCGCCGCGGGCAGCGGGGAGGGGAGCGCGTCGCTTTCGAGCACGTCGTCCGTCTCCGTGATGCGCACGGGACCGGCAATGAGCGCCGCCGTGGTCCTGCCGCCCTCGATGACCGGCGCGGCGCAGAAGGCGAGCCCCAGCGGGCAGAAATAAGTATAGCGCCCGCCGAAGCGCTCCGAGGCGAGCACGCCCTCGGCGTGGAGCGCGCGGCAGTGCAGCCCGGTGAGCTGGAGCGAGTCGCGCAGGCGCTCGCAGAAGGTGCAGTCCGCCCCCTGCGGCGACTGGGCGTAGAGCGCCTTTCCGTCGTCCCGCGTGAGCAGCAGACAGCGCACGCCGAGCGCGAGAGCAAAGGAATCCACAGCGGCGCGCGCAAGACGCCCCTCGATTGTGCTGCGGCTCGGCATGGCGAGCTTCCTCCTTTCGTCAACTTAGGGCAAAAAAATCATAAATATCGGAATTATTTTATATCCTCCGCTGCGCCGCGTCAATATAATTGTTTCAGGAAACGCAAAAAACCGGGAAAATCAACAAAAAAGGAGCAGGAAATATGAATATTCAGGAATGGAAACAGCAGATGCTGCGCGGCGGAAAAAAGAAGGCAACGCCGGTGCTCTCGTTCCCGTCGGTCCAGCTGATGGGCATCACGGTGCGTGAGCTCATCTCCAGCGCCGAGAGCCAGTCCCGCGGCATGAAGCTCATCGCCGACCGCGTAGACTCCGCGGCGTCCGTGAGTCTGATGGACCTCTCCGTGGAGGCGGAGGCGTTCGGCGCGGAGGTGCGGTTTTCGGACGATGAGATCCCGACCGTCGTCGGCGCGCGCGTCACGAGCGAGGAGGAGGCGGAGGCGCTTCCCATCCCCGCGGTCGGCACGGCGCGCACCGGCATTTATATCGACGCCATCCGACACGCCAAGGAGCTAATCACGGACCGCCCCGTTTTCTCCGGCGTAGTCGGACCTTAC
>CALJDB010000184.1 GCA_938023775.1 uncultured Clostridia bacterium | reverse complement strand
GCGCGGGAAAATAGCTTGACAGCCCCTGCCGTGGGGTGGATAATGGGGGCAGAAGTCAAATTCCCGTTGAAGGGGGCGTGTTTTGCGTGGAAAATCAGCCTGTGCCCGGCATTTGCGGGCTTTGCGGGCAGAAATGCGTGCTCGGAATGGACGTGCGCGACGGGCGTATTGCCGGGGTGGAGCCGTGGCGCCGCGAGGGGTGGCCGCTGCGCCGACCCTGCGTGCGCGGCGCGGCGCTGAAGCAATATGTGCATCATGCGGACCGGATCGACGCGCCGATGTGTCGGGTCGGCGACAAATATGTGGTACGAAAATGGTCCGAAGTGCTCCCGGAGATCGCCGAGCGGCTGCTGGACGTGCGCGCGCGGCGCGGCGCGGAGGCGGCGGTGTTTTACGCCGGGCACCCGAAGTGGTTCCGGCAGGTCTATGCCGCGCTCGCGGCGGCTTATGGCTCGCCGAACTACTGCACGGAGTCGAGCACCTGCAACAGTGCGATGGTGATGGCGTGGAAAAGCTTCGCCGGGGCGAATCTTCCGCCCGACAAGGCGGGCTGCCGCGTCTATCTGCTCTGGTCGGAAAATCTCGCGGGCGGCACCGGAGACGCGCGCGAGGTGCGCGCGCTGCGGGCGCGGGGCGCGAAGGTGATCACGGTCGATCCGCGCGTCACCGCCGCGGCGGCGGACGCCGATCTGCATTTGCAGCCCATCCCCGGCACGGACGGCGCGCTCGCGCTCGGCATTGCCTGCGCGATGCTGGAGGAGGGGCTCGAGGATCGGGAATACCTTATTAAGTATTGCAACGGCGTTGAGGCGTTCTGCGCCTATGCGCGGCAGTTTCCGCCCGCGCGGGCGGCGGCGCTGACGGGCGTTCCGGCGGAGCGCATCCGCGCCGCGGCGCACTTGCTGCATGGCGGCGGCGTTTCGCTGCGGACGAGCAGCTGCGCGGCGGTGCACTGCGTGAACGGCGCGCAGAATCTGCGCGCGGTGCTCGCGCTGCTGGCGCTGAGCGGCAGCGTCGGGCGCTGCGGCGGCAACGGTGAATCCGGCGCGCCGGAGGTGAAGCTCGAAAACGGCCACCACGCGCTCGTCGAGCGCCCGCACCCGGAGCGCGATCTTTCCCACGGGGAGTTCCCGGCGTGGAACGCGCTCGTCCGGAACGAGGCACAGTGTATGCGTCTCGCGGACAGGCTGGAGGCGGGCGAGGTCGGCGCGCTCGTGATGTTCGGCATGAACACGCGGATGTGGCCCGACGCGGAGCGCGTCCGCCGTGCGATCGGCCGCGCGGAGCTGCGCGTTGTGTCGGAGCTTTTCTGGAACGAGGCGTGCGAGGGGGCGGACTATGTTCTGCCCGCCTGCGCCGCGCCGGAGCGCGGGGACATCGTGTCCGCTCCGGGCGGACGGCTCATCTATGTTCCGCCCGCGCTGCCCGCGGGTGAGCGGCTGCCGGACGTGGAGATCATCCTGCGCCTTGCGCACGCGATGGGGCTGCGCGAGGGGCTGCTGGGACTGGAAGATCACGAGGCGTGGCTGGACCACACGCTCCGGCGGACGGGCGTTTCGCTCGCGGAGCTGAAGAGCGCGCCGGAGGGCGTCATCGCGCGCGAAAAAGTCTGCGTGCCGCGGACGGACCCGGATGCCGGGTTCGCGACGCCGGACGGAAAATTGCAGCTTATAAGTCCGCTGCTCGCCGACTGCGGCGCGGACGCGCTGCCGGTTTTTCACGACTGGCGCGAGCGCGCGCCGCTCGGCGGGGCGTTTCCGCTCGTGCTCTGCACGGGCGCGCGGCGGACGCAGCTTTTCCATTCGCGGACTTACCGAGTTCCGTGGCTCGCGGACAGGGAGCCCGCGCCGCTCGTGACGCTGAACCCGGCGGAGCTGGCGCGGCTCGGCGCGGCGGAGGGCGAGGCGCTGCGCCTCGTGACCCCGTGCGGTGAGCTCACGGTCTACGCCGAGGCGGACCCCGGCGTTCTGCCGGGCGTCGCGCACGTTTACCACGGCGTTCCCGGTGAGGAGAACGTCAATGCCGTTCTGGACGGCGGCTGGCTCGACCCGGTGTCCGGCTTCCCCGGCTACCGGAGCTATGTCTGCCGGCTTGAGAAGATCGAAGGAGGCGAGGGCGCTTGAAGATCGTCTGCGACAAGGAAAAATGCACGGGCTGTCTCGCCTGCGTCGTCGCCTGTCAGGATGCGCACGATGTGCGCGGCGAGGCGGGGACGCTCTCGCGGCGGCTTTATCACCGCGAAACGGCGGGCGGCTGGACGCACTATGTTACCGAGAGCTGCCGCCACTGCGCCGCGGCTCCCTGCGCCAAGGTCTGCGCCTTCGGCGCGATCGCGCGCACGGCGGAGGGCTGGGTGACGGTCGACGCGGGAAAATGCGTCGGCTGCCGCCGCTGCGCCGCGGCGTGTCCCTTCGGCGTTCCGCGCTTCGACGCGCGGGGACGGATGGTGAAATGCGACGGCTGCGGCGGCAGCGCGCCGCGCTGCGTTGCGTTCTGCCCGAACGACGCGCTGCGGCTGGAGGGCTGAAAAGGGGATGCTGCGTGTGTTTCTCTGCCCGGAATCGGACCCGCGGAACCGGCTGACGCGCCTTCGCGCGGCGGCGTCGCGCGCTTCGGGGCGGGACGCCTCCGGCTGGACGCGGCTTGTAAGGACCGGTGGGAAGCCCTATTTTGCCGAGGCGCCGGAGCTGGAGTTTTCCGTCAGCCACAGCGGGGCGTGGTGGGCCTGCGCCTTCGGCGATGAGCCGCTCGGACTGGACATCGAGCGGGGCACGCCTCGGCGCTTTCTGCGGCTTGCCGCGCGGTTTTTTCTCCCGGAGGAGGCGGAATTTGTCCGCGCCGCGGAGGACCGGGCGGCGGCGTTTTACCGCATCTGGTGCGCGAAGGAGGCTGCGCTCAAGCGCTCCGGCGCGGGGCTTCCCGGCGGGCTGCGGAGCGTTCCGGTGCTCACCGGCGCGCTGCCGCTGCGCTATCTGCCCGCGCCGCCGGGCTATACGCTCTGTCTCTGCACCGGCGAGCCCGGCGAGGTAAGCATCGAGGACTTGTGAAAAATTTGAAAACCTTGCGTTTCACTCTTGCGCATTTTGAAAGATTAGTATAAAATACATGTACGATTTATCCGATACATCATACTAAGGGAAGTGGTTCACTTGAACATCGCACTCATGTCCAACGACGGCAAGAAGGAGCTCATGGTCCATTTCTGCATCGCCTACTGCGGGATCCTTGCCGGGCACACCATCTGCGCGACGCAAACCACCGGAAAGCTCATCAGCGAGGCCACCGGCCTGCCCATCACGCTCTGTCTCCCCGCGAGCCAGGGCGGAAGCCAGCAGATCGGCGCGCGCATCGCCTATAACGAGATCGACCTCGTGCTGTTTTTCTGCGACCCGGACGACACGGAGGGTCAGACCCGCGTGAACGAGATCGCCCGTCTCTGCGACCGCTACAGCATCCCCTTCGCCTCCAACGTGGCGACAGCGGAGGTGCTCATCCAAGGTCTCCGCTGCGGCGATCTGGATTGGCGCAATATCGTTAATCCCCGCAATAGATAAGGAACTCCAAAAAAGCCTCGCAGAGTTCGCGCCCACAGGCGCGAATAAAGTCAAATCATTTTTTGGCGGGGCGTGTACCTGCCAAAAAATACTCTGCGCGGAGCGCGACGCGCCGTAGGCGCTAGTCCCTTGGGGAACG
>CALJDB010000183.1 GCA_938023775.1 uncultured Clostridia bacterium | reverse complement strand
GTGCAGAGGAATGCGCCGCGCTCGCGGAACAGCCGGAGGATCTCATCATTCGGTTTTGCGCCGTGCTCGATCGAGTCGACCCCGTTTTCCAGCGCCACGCGCACGCCTTCCGGCGATTCCACGTGTGCCGCGACGACATATCCCGCCGCATGCGCGCGGTCGCAGACGGCCTTGACCATCTCCGGCGCCATCTTCAGCTCGCCGGGGACGCCCTTTTCCTTCGCGTCGAGCACGCCGCCCGTGATCATCAGCTTTACGAGATCGACGCCCTCACGCTCCGACTGCTCGAGGTGCGCCAGCGCCTCGTCGATGCTCCGCGCCGCGATCGCGACCGAACCGGCCATGTGCCCACCAGGCACGGAAATGCCCTGATTCGCCGCCAGGATGCGCGGCCCGTCCTGCCGCCCCGCGGCGATCTCATCGCGGAGGCGGGAATCGAGCCGCTGACGATCACATAGACGCCGGCGGCGACGAGCACGAGCAGAACGCCGACCATGCAGGTCGTCACGAAGTCGCTCTCCTTCACCGCAAGGGAGAGAAACAGCGGGATGACGGAGCAGATGCAGAGCGCGACGCCGACGACGATGCTGCGGGTCTGCTTCGGGACGTAAGCATCGCGCCGCTCGCGGACCATGCCGGAGACGCCGTATTCCGTCTCGATCGGCTCGTGCGCGATGAACTCGAAGGGCTTCAGCTTCGCGGCTGTGGAGATGAACACCGTGACTGCCGAGGCGACGAGCGCCAGCAGCACCGCGAGTCCGACGCCCGCCGCGGCGTTTTCGGAGATGCGCGCGGAGATCTCCGACGCGGCTGCGAGGACGATGAGGCAGACGGGGGAGAGAATGCAGAGCGCCGTTGCGAGCGCGACGGGCTTCGCGGTTTCCCGCTTGACGCGCAGGTATTCGCTCGCCGTCTCCATGCTGACGCGGCGCAGCGGCGGCGCATCGGCGTCCGGGGCGTCCGCGGGGCTGAACTCCTCCACCTCCAGCTCGTCTTTTAATAAGTAGTCCGTCGTGACGCCGAAGATAGACGCGAGGCGCAGGATCTTGTCGAGGTCCGGGACGGACTGGGCGCTCTCGTATTTGCTGATGGACTGGCGGCTCACGCCGAGACGCTCGGCGAGCTCCTCCTGCGACCAGCCGTTTTTCTTGCGCAGGTCGGTGATCTTGTCTGCGAGGATCATAGTGGGGTGCCTCCTTGATTTTTGATGGGTCCAGCATACAAAAAACGCCGGTTGACTTCCACCAACCGGCGTTTTCAATTTGTCAACCGGCGGTTGCGTTTCGGAAAAAACCGGCTTATTCGGGCAGTTTTTCTCCGGCAAAGGCGGAGGCGAGGACCTCGTCGGTGTG
>CALJDB010000182.1 GCA_938023775.1 uncultured Clostridia bacterium | reverse complement strand
ACAATATAGGACTATTATTAGACGTCTTATTGTGCAAAAACACGCCGCCTTGATATGCTGATCTTCTGAAAGCCAGCCGCCACCCTTATCTTCGTCTTGGCGTTAGAGTCCTTCAATCGACGTAATGACCGCAAGCATGTTCGAAGCTTCTTTGACAGACTGAGCCCCCGCGTTCCGTGCGGAACGCGGGGGCTTTCTTTGCGGGATTCTTATGCTTTTTTCCACTTCACGCCGTGCGGGATATCTGTGATTTCGATGCCCTCGGCTTTGAGCTCGTCGCGGATGCGGTCGGCTTCGGCGAAGTTTTTGGCTTTTTTCGCGTCCTGACGCGCCTGAAGGCGGGCGGTGACGGTCTCATCGTCCGCGCCGTCCTCGGCGATGACGGTGAAGCTGCCTGCGGCGGCGACGGCTTTGGCGTCGGCTTCGCGCTTTGCGATGGACTTGTCGATGAGGTCGAGGCCCAGCACGCGGTCGAAGTCGTTGATGGCGGCGAGCTTGGTGTCGTCCGTGGTCTTCGCCTTCAGCACGTCGTAGAGCGCGGTGACGGCGAGGGAGGTGTTGAGGTCGTTATCGAGCGCGGCGCGGAATTTCTCGCGCAGCGCCTCGAATTCCTCCGGGACGACGGCGCTGCTGCCGGGCTTCAGCGCAGCGATCTTGCCGATGAGCTTGTTATAAGCCCCCTGCGCGTTGTCGAGGTTCTCCCAGGTGAACACGAGCGCCTTGCGGTAATGACTCTGGAGGCAGAAGAAGCGGTAAGCGAGCGGATCGTAGCCCTTTTCCTCCAGCAGCGAGACGGTGAGGAACTCGCCGCTGCTCTTGCTCATTTTTCCGCTGGTGGTGTTCAGGTGGAGGACATGCATCCAATAATTGCACCATTTATGCCCAAGATAGCTCTCCGACTGGGCGATTTCGTTCGTGTGGTGGGGGAAGGCGTTGTCGATGCCGCCGCAGTGGATGTCGAGATGCTCGCCGAGATACTTCATGCTGATGCCGGAGCACTCGATATGCCAGCCGGGATAGCCGACGCCCCACGGGGAGTCCCACTTGAGCGCCTGATCCTCGAATTTGCTCTTGGTGAACCAGAGGACGAAGTCGTTTTTGTTGCGCTTATTCGTGTCCTCCTCAACGCCCTCGCGGACGCCGACGGCGAGGTCCTCCGCGTCGTGGTCGTTGAAGATGTAGTAGCGCTCTAACTTGCTCGTGTCGAAATAGACGTTGCCGCCGGCGAGATAGGCGTAGCCGGTGTCCATCAGCTTGGAGATGATCTTGATATACTCGTCAATGCAGCCGGTCGCGGGCTGGACGACGTCCGGGCGGCGGATATTGAGCTTGCGGCAGTCGTCGAAGAAGGCGTCGGTATAAAACTGCGCGATCTCCATGACGGTCTTGTGCTCGCGGCGCGCGCCCTTGAGCATCTTGTCCTCGCCCTCGTCAGCGTCGCTCGTGAGGTGGCCCACGTCCGTGATGTTCATCACGCGCTCCACGTCGTAGCCGAGGTAGCGCAGGTATTTATCCAGCACATCCTCCATGATATAGGTGCGCAGATTGCCGATATGGGCAAAATGGTAGACCGTGGGACCGCAGGTGTACATTTTAACGACGCCGGGCTCGTTCGGGACGAACTCCTCGCGCTTGTGGGTGGCGGAATTATAGAGGATCATATCGTTTCAAGACTCCTTTTCAGACTGTTTTTTCTCGAGTGTATCAAGCCGCGCGCGCAGAGCCGCGAGCTCCTGCGCCACGGGGTCGGTGACGTGGATCTGGTCCACCTCCGCGGCATAGTTGACCTTTTCGCCCGCGATGCGGACGACGCGCGCCGGAACGCCGACGGCGGTGGCGTTTTCGGGGATCTCCGAGAGCACGACGGCGTTCGCCGCAATGCGCGCCCCATCGCCCACCCTGAACGGTCCCAGCACCTTCGCACCCGTCGCGATGAGGACGTTGCTGCCGATGGTGGGGTGGCGCTTGCCGACGTCCTTGCCCGTGCCGCCGAGGGTGACGCCGTGGTAAATGAGGCAGTCGTCGCCGATCTCGGCGGTCTCGCCGATGACGATGCCCATGCCGTGGTCGATGACGAGGCGGCGCCCGATCTTGGCGCCGGGGTGAATCTCGATGCCGGTGACGCGGCGGCTGTGCTGGGAGATGAGGCGGGCGAGGAAAAACAGCCCGTGCTCATAGCACCAGTGGGCGCGGCGGTGGCTCCGCACCGCCTTGACGCCGGGGTAAAGCAGCAGAATCTGCAGCGCGCTTTTCGCCGCGGGGTCGCGCGCTTTATAGGCGGCGACGGTCTCCTTCAGACCTTCAAACATAATCCGATTCCTTTCCGGGAAAACGCGAAAAACGCCTCCCATGGGCTTCCGGTGCCCATGAGAGGCGTCTTTTTTCATACAAAAAACGCGGTTCCACTCTCAGTTTTTTCACTCACCGCGCGGCGCTTTCTGACCGCGCTTACGCTTTAACGCAGCGTTTACGCGGGGGCATTTCCTCCCCCGACGGCTCCGGGGCGCATTTCGGCAGCTCCTTTCCCCAACACCGCTTCCAGCCAAAGGCGGCGTCTCTCTGCGGGGCGGCGGCAAGCTTACTTCTCCCGTTCATCACCGGTAATCAGTATATTAGCATCCGCTCCGGCGTGTGTCAAGTCTTTTCCGCGCCGGGGGACGGAGCTCATTCCGCGAACACGTCGCGGTTTTTATAGAAATACTCCACGCCGGACCACACGGTGGTGATCACGATGACGGCGACGCAGAGCCAATCGAGCCACTCCATCGCGAACACGAGCATCAGGCAGAGCGCGACCATGGTGGACGCGGTCTTGATCTTGCCGCTCCACGCCGCGGCGATGACCCTGCCGCGCTCGACCGCGATGAGGCGCAGCCCGGACACGGCGAACTCGCGCAGCAGCACCGCGGCGAGCGCCCAAGCCGGGAAGCGGCCCACGGACGTGAACCAGCACATGGCGGCGGTGACGAGCACCTTGTCCGCCAGCGGGTCGAGGAATTTGCCCATATTGGACACCTGATTATATTTGCGCGCGATGTGGCCGTCCAGCGCGTCCGTGATGCTCGCGGCGACGAAGATGAGCATGGAGACCCAGTTTGCGCCGGGGAAGTCCCAATAGAGCACGACGAGGAACACGGGGATCAGGATCACCCGCAGAATGGTCAGTTTGGTTGCTGTGGTAAGCTGCATGCCGATATTACTCCTTCACCTGCTCGCCCGACAGCTCTCCGTCCATCAGGCCCGTGATATGCACCGGCACGATCTCGCCGGGGAGGGCTTCGCCCTCAAAATAGACAACGCCGTCGATCTCCGGGGAGTCCGCCTCGCTGCGCCCGACGCGGTAAGCGCCGTCGATGTCCGTGCAGAGCACGGGGAGCGTTTTCCCGATGCGGGAGGCGTAAAAATCCTCCATAATGCCCTGCTGGAAGTCCATGATGAGCTCGGCGCGGCGCTGGGCTTCCTCGGCGTCCACGCGGTCGGTCATCTTCTCCGCCGGGGTGCCCTCCTCCGGGGAGAACGGGAACACGCCGACGCGCTCGATGCGCGCCTCGCGCAAAAACTCGCAGAGCTCCTCGAACTCCGCCTCGCCCTCGCCGGGGAGCCCGGTGATGAGGCTCGTGCGCAGCACGACGCCGGGGATGCGCTCGCGCAGCGTTTTGAGCAGGGCGCGGATCTCCCCGCCGGTGCCGCGGCGGTTCATGCGCTTTAAAATCGCGTCGTTGATGTGCTGGATGGGAATGTCCAGATATTTGACGATCTTCGGGTTGTCCGCAATCTCGGCGATGAGCTCGTCGTCAAATTCGTCGGGGTAGAGATAGTGCAGGCGCAGCCACTCCACGCCGTCGATCTTACTCAGCTCGCGGCAGAGCTCGGCGAGGCGGCGGCGGCCGTAAAGGTCCGTGCCATAGCGCGTGATGTCCTGCGCGATGATGATGAGCTCATGGCAGCCGGCTTCGGCGAGCCCGCGCGCTTCCGCTAAAATGTTCTCCATCGGGCGGCTGCGGTAGCGCCCGCGGATGGCGGGGATGGCGCAGAAGGCGCAGCAGTTGTTGCAGCCCTCGGCGATCTTGAGGTAAGCCCAGCCCGGACCGGAGGTCAGGAATCTCCCCACCTCGTCCACGGGGGCGTTCTTGTCGCCGAAGCGGTCCGGCTCCGCGCCGGAGAGCGTGTCGCACACGACGTCCACGATCTCGCCGAAGCTGCCGACGCCGACGAGCGCGTCCACCTCCGGCAGCTCCGTGCGCACCTCGGCGCGGTAGCGCTCGCTGAGGCAGCCGGTGACGATGATCCTGCCGAGCCGCCCCGCCGCCTTGAGCTCCGCCATTTCGAGAATATTGTCGATCGCCTCGCTCTTCGCCGCGTCGATAAAGCCGCAGGTGTTGATGACGACGGCGTCCGCCCCATCCGGCTCACTCACGAGCTCGTAGCCCGCGTCCGCCAGAAGGCACATCATCTGCTCGCTGTTGACCAGATTCTTGGCGCAGCCGAGGGAAATAAATGCGATTTTTTCCTTTGCCATGCTTTTACTTACTCTTCTTCCTCAATATCAGCCTGATAGCGCGCGAGCGCGCGCTTCACTTCGTCCCAGCCGAAGCCGCGGCGCAGCAGCGCGTCCGACGCGCGCTTTAACTCCGCCCGGTCCGGCTCCGCGCTGCGCAGCCGGCTGCGCAGGATGCGGTCGATCGTCTCCTCCTGCTCCGGCAGCTCGGTAAGCGCGGCGTCCCAGAGCGCGCGGTCGATGCCGCGCTTTTGAAGCTCCTGCTTCGCGCGGGCGCGGCCGTAGCCCTTCGCCGCGCAGCGGCGCACAAGCAGCGGCGCGTAGCGCGCATCGTCCACGAAGCCGAGCGAGACGAGATAATCCACCGCTTCGGCGGCGTCGGCTTCGTCGATGCCCTTTTCCGTCAGCTTGCGGATGAGCTCGGCGCGGGAATAATCCCGCTTATCGAGCAGCCGCAGCGCGCGGGACTTCGCCTCCTCGTTCATCGTGGGGCTCAGCCTTCAAAATCGTCCGCGGAAACGTCCACGGCGCGGCCCGCGACCTGCGCCGCCTTGAGCGCCTGCGGAGTTAAGAGCTTATAGGAATTGTCGCGGATCTGCTGTTCGATCTGGGCGCTGACCTCCGGGTTTTTGTTGAGGTATTCCTTCAGCGCGTCGCGGCCCTGAATGCGCTCGCCCGCGCAGGTGAACCATGCGCCCGCCTTTTCGATGAGTCCGAGCTTCACACCGAGGTCGATGATCTCGCCGACCTTGCTGATGCCCTCGCCGTAAATAATGTCGAACTCCGCCTCCTTGAACGGGGGCGCGACCTTGTTCTTCACGATCTTCGCGCGCGTGCGGTTGCCGACCATCTCGCCGCCGACCTTCAGCGTCTCGATGCGGCGCACGTCGATGCGGACGGAGGAGAAATACTTGAGCGCGCGGCCGCCGGGCGTCGTCTCCGGGTTGCCGTACATCACGCCGATTTTTTCACGCAGTTGGTTGATGAACACGACGATGCAGTTGGTCTTGGAGATGGTGCCCGCGAGCTTGCGCAGCGCCTGGCTCATAAGGCGCGCCACGACGCCGACGCTGCTGTCGCCCATCTCGCCCTCCAACTCGCTGCGGGGAACGAGCGCGGCGACGGAGTCCACGACCACGACGTCCACCGCGCCGGAGCGCACGAGCGCCTCGGTGATGTCGAGCGCCTGCTCGCCGGTGTCCGGCTGGGAGATGAGCAGCTCGTCGATGTTGACGCCGAGGGCGCGGGCGTAAGCCGGTTCGAGCGCGTGCTCCACGTCGATGAACGCGACCTCGCCGCCCGCCTTCTGCGCGGAGGCGAGAATATGCAGCGCGAGGGTGGTCTTACCGGAGGATTCCGGTCCGTAGATCTCGATGATGCGGCCCTTGGGAACGCCGCCGACACCGAGCGCGAGGTCCAGCGAGAGCGAGCCGGTGGAGATCGCCTCCACGTTCACGGGGATGTCCTCGCCGAGGCGCATGATCGCGCCCTTGCCGTAGTTTTTCTCAATCTGCGCGAGCGCGGTCTCCAGCGCCTTTTTCTTGTCCGCCGCCGGAGCGGGGCTCACGAGCTCCTTTTTCTTCTCTGCCATAGCTTCTTTTTACCTCTTTTTATCTCAAAAATATTTATTTCCGTCCGAATACGACGCGCTCCGTGCCCGCGGTGTCCCGCGCGGTGCCGAGGGAGCGCAGTCCCGCGCGACGCAGCAGGGCGGTGACGTCGGGCGCCTGCCCCTCGCCGACCTCCAGCAGCATCCAGCCGCCGAGCCGCAGCAGCGGCGTCCACTTTTCCGCGATGGCGCGGTAAAAATCCAGCCCGTCCGCACCGGCGGCGAGCGCCAGCGCGGGCTCGTAGTCCCGCACGGAGGCGTCCAGCTCCGGCATTTCGTCGTCGCGGATATAGGGAGGGTTGCTCACGATCATATCAAAGCTGCCGAGCGCGCGCGGCGGATCGCAGCGCACGTCGAGCTGCTCGGCGGTCACGCGCCCGGTGAGCCCCAGCGCGGCGATATTCTCCCGCGCGACGGCGAGCGCCGGGGCGCTGATGTCTGCGAGGACGGCGCGGCTTTGCGGCAGGGCGTGGGCGATGGCGCAGCCGATGCAGCCGCTCCCGGTGCAGAGGTCGAGCACGCGCGCCAGCTCCGTTTTTCCGCGCAGCCGCGCGAGCGCGCAGTCGACGAGGACCTCCGTGTCCATCCGCGGGATGAGCACGTCCGGCGTCACGGCGAGGTCCAGCCCGTAAAAGCCCCAGCGTCCGACGAGATAAGCCGCCGGTTCGCCGGAAAGCCGCCGCGCCGCGAGCGCGTCCACACGCTGCTCGATCTCGTCCGAGGCGTAAAGCTGCAAATCCTGCAAAAGCTTCTCCGGCGTCTTGCCCGCCGCGCCCGCGACGATCAGCCGTGCTTCGAGTGCATGGGCATCCACCCCCGCGTCCCGCAGCCGCTGCCGCAGCGCGAGATAGAGCTCATTATAGGTCTTCGGCATCGCGTCGACGCCTCCTTTTTGGTGTTTCAAAGTGTCGCTTTAAAGGCTCCCCTGTGCAAGGGGAGCTGGCGCGAAGCGCCTGAGGGGTTGTAAGCTTCCGAAAACGCCAAGCTCGGAAATTCCGGCAGCTTACAACCCTCCAGTCAGCCTCTGCTGTGCACGCCCCCAGTGTGCGCACTGGGGGTGCCTTGCACTTCGGAGGCCTTTAAATCCGGGGCTCGGCTAAGTTTACCAAGTATCGCTGCCTTTTTTCTCCGGGATGACCAGCTTCACGGACTCGATGGCGCACTCGATCATGCCGTCGTCGGGCTCGCTGGTCGTGATGTGCTGGAGCTGCTTGCCGGGCCATGCGACGATGCGGGCGATAATGTTTTCGTCGTGTCCGCCGACCCAGCGGTTGAGCTCATAGGTGATGCTCACGATGAAGGGCAGGATGATGAGCTTCGCCAGCACGCGCACGAGCGCCGCGGCGAGGTGCGGCAGCGCCGCGATGCCGGGGATGAGGGAGAGCACCCACGTCATAAACGACACGACGAAGATGCTGATGATCATAATGACGACGAGGAAGCTCGTGCCGCAGCGGGGGTGGAAGCGGCTCTGCTTTTTCACGTTCTCCACCGTCAGCTCCAGACCCTTTTCGTAGCAGAAGATGGTCTTATGCTCCGCACCGTGGTAAGCGAACAGGCGCTTTACGTCGTCCAGCCGGGTACAGAGCCACATATAGGCGAGG
>CALJDB010000181.1 GCA_938023775.1 uncultured Clostridia bacterium | reverse complement strand
TGTGCGTCTGCGCATGGAACGTCCCGGCGGTTCGGTTGCAATGCGTGTGATGGATATTGTTTCCCCGATCGGTAAAGGGCAGCGTGGCATGATTGTATCCCCGCCGAAAGCAGGTAAGACAACGCTTTTAAAGGAAGTTGCCAAGTCGGTAAAGGAAAACAACCCGGAGATGCATCTGATCATTCTGTTGATTGATGAGCGGCCGGAGGAAGTAACCGATATTAAAGAGGCAATTGAGGGAGAAAATGTAGAGGTCATTTATTCCACTTTCGATGAGACCGCAGAACACCATAAGCGGGTATCGGAATAGGCGCTGGAGCTGCCGCCGTAGGACAAGTCCGAGGATGATGAGCACGGCGGAGTTTGCCAGCGCGCCGACGATGAGCAGCGCGACGCCCGCGAGCATCAGCAGGCAGATCGTCAGGATATTGCAGAGGGTGATTTCACTTTTACACTTCCGGATAAACGACGTCCTCCGGCTTGACGGTCCATGCGTCGCCGCCTTCGCGCGTCAGGTATGCCGCGCCGTCGCGGTATTCGACGGCATACTCACCGCCCGCGGGCCAAATGAGCTCGCCGGTCGCGCTGTCGCGCGCGCCCTCGGCGACGCCGACGGGGTATCGCAGCGCCTCGCGCGTCTCCGCCGTGTACTCGACGAGCGACGACCAGCGCACCCAGCCGATGTTGTTCACCGCCGAGTCGAAGGTGAAGCAGGTCACGAGCGCCCAGGGCTCCGTATCGTCCGCCCAGACCACCGCGCAGACGCGCACAGTCCAGCCGGAGAGCGTCCGCCCGACCGGGGCGTCGTCCCGCGGCTCCGTCCGCACCGCCGTGTCCGGCGCGGTAAACATGTGCTTATCGCAGGCGTCCCAATAGCTCGCGTCCGCGGCTGTGAGCTGGTGCTCGCCGCCAAACTCCATGGCATAGGAGAGATAGCCCGCGCCATGATCATAGATCAGCCACGGCGAGGCGCTGTCCGCGCGCACGAGGAAAAAGCATTCCTCTTGGTCCGTTTGGTATCCGACGAGCGAATAGTCAAACGAGAGGTCCGCGCGCGCGAGGACGATGGCGACATTCTCCGGCGAGAGCCCGCCGAGCTCGTCGGGGTATGTCTCCAAAAACTGCTTTGCGAGCATCCAGCGCTTTTCGCCGCGATATTCGCGGACATCGTGGACGGTCACGCCGAGCAGCGCGTAATTCGGCGCGTCATTCTCGTGCCGCTCCGCGCGGCGGGTCGGCCAGAGCAGGGAGTCATAGCGCTCCCAGCCGTCGTCCTCCTGCGCGAGATAATATGTCCGGACGGTCTCCTCCGGCGTGGGCGCGTCGAGCGCGGCGAGCACGGCGTCGACCGCATCGCCGAGCGCCCGCTGCTGCTCCGCATTCAGGGGATAAGCCTCCCCGTCGATCACCATTTCCCCGCCATGGACGGTGTATTCGCTGCCGGTCCCGTCCGAATAGTGGAGCCGGATGAAACACATCGGCTCAGACGACGCGGCAGCTTCCGTGTTCCCGCTTTCGACGATCTCCGTCAGCAACGTCCGGATGGCGTCGATCTGCTCCGGCACGTCCGTCGTCGCGTTGATATCCACGTTCTCGCCGATTTTCCGCACCGTCACGGACTCGACCTCGCGGTCTTCCGCGGCGAAGAGCCCGGTCAGCAGCGACCATACGGCGGAATAGTCCGCGCCGTCGGCGGGGATGTAGCTGTAGTGTCCGAGTTTGAGGGAGGTCTCCCACTGCATCTCGATGACGTTTTCGCTGCCGTCTTCAAAGAAGAAGTGCAGCGTGTAGCCCTGCATGCCGTAGGTGCCGCCGTTGCGCCGGAAGGTGTGGCCGCGGAAGGCGGCGGCGACGGTCTCCGCCGTCTCCGGGTCCTCGATCACGGCGTCGTTCCCGCTCCGCAGCTCATGCACCTCGATCCGCGCGGGCGTCCCGGCGTCGGCATCCAGCATCTCCCGCGGCGGGCGCGGGGCGTATTTGATGATAACGACCACCGCGGCGACGAGCACAGCAAGCGCCAGCACGAACAGCACGCCCTTGAGCCAGCCCGGAATTCCCCTTCTCTCTGTCATAACGTTCCGCTCCTTTCTTGTTTTGGATATCTAAGATTATATTTCGCTTTTCCGGATAAGTCTATGAAGTTTCGTGCAAATTTTCAGTTTGTGCAGTCTGACGGATCGGCGCCGCTTTCCAGCAGGAAGAAGCACTCCTCGCCGCCGCAGCGGATGCAGAAGCAGTGATAGACCGCATCGGCGCGCAGCGCGGCACTTTCCGCAGGCGTGAGCGCCACGTCCAGCATGCGATAGCCGCTCGAATCGAAGCGCCGCACGTCCCGGACGCTGCCCCGGCTCTGTACAGTCACGGTGCCACCGCCCGCGGGGAAAAGTGCCTGCCACGCGGCGGCGTCCAGCGCCTCCAGCGCGCGGCGCAGCTCCTCCCGCGGGAGCAACTCAAGCCGGCGCTCCCCCGCCACATATTCCGTCGTTCTCGTAACGGTCAGGACCCCCTCCGGCGAGAGCTCATAGAGCGCGCCCTCCACGCGGCCGGACTGCACCTCGACGCGCGACGCGCAGAGATAGGCGAAGCCGCCGTTTTCAAGGTCCAGCTCGAAATACGCCAGTCCGTCCTCGCCCGGTGCGATGCGGTCGAGCGCGTCCGCCGCCGCGGTAAGGGCGTCCGGCGTGATCTCCGGCGCGCCGACCTGTTTGGTCCGGACATTCGGCTGGAGCAGCAGCGCAAGCGCCGCGCCGCCGAAAATGAGCGCCGCAAGCAGCGTGAAAAGCCCAATATTCCGCCGCCTGCGGAGCAGCAGCACAACCGTCGCAGCAAGCCCGACCGCCGCCAGCCCCAGCAGCACGAGCGCAAGCCCCAGATTCGGATGCGTAGCCGGCATAAAGCGTTCTCCTCTCTGTTTTTTGGACCGGTCTTCCTATCGACCATTATATCAAGCCGACGCCTCGTCTGTCCAATTGCCGCTTTTTACAAATTTACAAGACAATATTGTACGCTTTCCACAATTTGCATTTTTCCGCGGGCTGCGTTATACTGTTCTTATCAACTCAGACGAAGATTCGTTGGCAGAAGTTCCCATGGGGAGGAAAAAATTTTGGCGCTGGATAAACTCGGAGTTCTGAAGAAATTTTTCGGCCACAGCGCGTTCCGCGCCGGGCAGGAGGCGCTTATCGACGCCTCGCTCGCCGGGCGGGACGTGATGGGCATTATGCCGACCGGCGGCGGCAAGAGCGTCTGCTATCAGGTCCCCGCCCTGCTGCTGCCGGGCGTGACGCTCGTCATCTCGCCGCTCATCTCGCTGATGGCGGATCAGGTCGCGGCGCTCACCGAGTGCGGCGTTCCGGCGGCGTTCGTGAACAGCTCGCTCACCGCCGCGCAGCAGCAGCGCGTGTTCGACCGCACCCGTGCCGGGGCGTATAAGCTGCTCTACGTCGCGCCGGAACGCCTCGAAATGGCGGAGTTTCGCGCCCTGGCATGCGGGCTGGACATCCCGCTCCTCGCCGTGGACGAGGCGCACTGCATCTCCCAGTGGGGGCAGGATTTCCGTCCGAGCTACCGCGGGATCGCGGATTTTATCGCCGCGCTGCCCCGCCGCCCCGCCGTCGCCGCCTTCACCGCGACCGCAACGGCGGAGGTGCAGGAGGACATTGTGCACCTGCTGGATCTGCGCGATCCGCTCCGCTCCGTGACGGGCTTCGACCGCCCGAACCTCTATTTCGACGTGCAGCGCCCGAAAAACAAGCTCGACACCGCCGTGGAGCTCGTCCGCGCGCGGCGGGACAAAAGCGGCATCATTTACTGTGCCACGCGCAGCAATGTCGAGCGCGTCAGCGCCGCCCTCTGCGCCCGCGGCATCGCCGCGACGCGCTACCACGCCGGACTTCCGGAGGCGGAGCGCCGCGCGAATCAGGAGGATTTTCAGTTCGACCGCAAGACCGTGATGGTCGCGACGAACGCCTTCGGCATGGGGATCGACAAGTCGAACGTCTCCTATGTTCTCCACTACAACATGCCGAAAAGCCTCGAAGCTTACTATCAGGAGGCGGGCCGCGCCGGGCGCGACGGCGAGGCGGCGGAGTGCATCCTGCTCTACTCCCCCGGCGACGCGGCGACGGCGCGCATCCTCATCGAGCACAGCGAGGGCAGCCGTCTCAGCCCCGAAGAGCAGGACGCCGTCCGCGCGCAGGACTATGCGCGGCTGCGCACGATGGAGGACTACTGCCGAACGGGCGACTGTCTGCGCGGAAAAATTCTGGACTATTTCGGTCAGAGCCACCCCGCGGAGTGTGGAAACTGCGGCAACTGCCGCAGCGAATTCCGCGTCGAGGACCTCACCGAGGCGGCGCAGATGGCGCTCTCCTGCGTGGCGCGCATCCGCACGAAGCTTGGCTACGGCGTCGGCAAGGGGCTCCTCGCGATGACGCTCCGCGGCAGCCGCAGCGAGCGCGTTACGTCGCTGGGGCTCGATACGCTCTCCACTTACGGTCTGATGCGCGACCTCCCCGCGGCGCAGATCCGCGAGCTGATCGACTTTTTGGTCAGTGAGGAGCTGCTTTTTGCCGACGACCACGGCGCGCTCTGCCTGACGGAAGCCGCCGGCGAGGTGCTGTTCCATGGCAGGCGCGTGGAGCGCCGCGTCCGCCGCGACCGCGGCGGGCTTTTAGACCCGAAGCAGCGCCGGCGCGGCAAAAGGCAGCAGACCGCAGTACCGTCGGAGCCGGAGGCGGACAGCTCGCTTTACGACTATCTCCGCGCCCTGCGCCTGCGCATCGCGAAGGAGATGGGCGTCGCGGCTTACGTCGTCTTCTCCAACGCAACGCTTGAGGACATGGCGGCGCGCCGCCCGCACACGACCGAGGAATTTCTGAACGTCTCCGGCGTAGGCGAGCGCAAGGCGCAGCAGTACGGCGAGGCGTTTTTAAAAGCGATCCGCGAATATGAAAACGGCGAGGTGTGAATGCCATATACAAAAAGCTCCCGGACGGAAAGGCGCCGTGCCTTCCCGTCCGGGAGCTTCAGTCATGTTCCCTCCACGACGTCGTAGCGCGTTAGGTCGTTCGCGTAGCGCGTGTCGAAGGTGATGTGCGCGTCCTTATACTCCACATAGCCGACGAAGTCCGGATTTCCAAGCTTCGGACCCGGACGCGCGCCGGGCGGCGGCGTGGGTCGCGGCGGGCGCGGGTCAAGGTCGCCGTCCGCGGCGCGCAGGGCGCAGATCAGCGTGCGGTTGACCGCGTCGGCGTCCACGAGCCGGTCGTTGTGACCCTGAAGGATGTAGTCATACTCCTCGCGCCGCACCATGACCTTGCTCAGATTGATGGCATAGCGCAGCATGCTCGGCTGGGGGCTCTCGCATTTATACAGCATCGGCGCGCGCCCCAGATTGTCACCTACGAACAGGATGCGCGCCGCCTTGTCGAGATAAGCCGTCGAGTCCGGCGAGTGGCCGTCCAGAACGAAGGTCTCGATCTCGCGCCCTCCGAGGTCGATGCGGAAGCCGTCGTCCACGATGACCATTTCGTAATCCATCGGGAAATCCTCCGCGCGCACGGAGCCGTTCGGCGTCTTCGCGATCCGGGACGCCAGACGTCCGATGAACGCCGCCTTGAAGTAGCCGTTTCCGCCGGTGTGGTCAAAATGACCGTGGGTGTTCGCGACGAGGCGCACCGGACGGCCGCAGGTCTCCTCGCAGAACTCCCGCAGCGGTCCGGGCGTGTTGCCAGAATCGATCATCATCCCCTCGCGCTCGCCCGCGATCAGATAGGCGGTCGTGTCGCCGAGATAAATGACCCAAGTGTCTTTGCAAAGAAGCTTTGCCCGATAAACGCTCTGTTCCATGCTTTGCGCCCCTCTCCGTTCAAGTTCCTTCAGTATAGAAACAGCGCGCCTCGCTTGTCAATCCGCATTTCCGTTCGGCGCGTACTTGCATAGCTTGCGCACGTCTGTTATAATTAAAGTATAGGATCGACGGGGGCAATGCAGCGCGCTTTTCACCCGGAGCGCATCTTTTTGGGAACGGCGCGCGCCCCCACGCGGGCGGCTTTTCCCGCGTTTTCGCGGAAAAAGCCGAATTTTATGATGCAGATCTCCGAACGCCGGAGGTCCGCAGAAAGGGACACGAACTATGAAAGAGCAGCATTCTCTTCTCGCCGGCGCGGGGCGCGCCGTGCTGGGGCTGGACGGCATACTGCCGCTGGAGGGCTTTACGCGGGTGAACGACCCGCTGCATGTCCGCGCGCTCGTGCTGGAGACGGACCGGCGCATCGTGCTCGTCTCCGTGGAGGTGACGAGCCTGCCGGAGCCGATCAGCGCCGCCTGGCGGCAGCGCATCGCGCAGCGCGCCGGGACGGACCTTGAAAACGTCTGGCTGACGCTGACGCACTCGTTCGCCGGACCCCACATTGCGACCGCGCCGCAGCCCGGCGAGCCGCCGCGCCCCCATGTTCCGACGCCGGAGCAGCTCGCAGAGGGCGAGCGCCTGCGCCGCGCCTATGAAGCCGCGCTGGACGCCGCACTCAGCGCCGCGCTCACCGCGCTTCGTCCGGCAAAGCTCGCCGCGGCGCGGGGGCGCTGCGGCCTTGCCGCGAGCCGCGATCTTGCGAGCGCGCGCGGCTGGCTGCTCGGCACGGACGACGACGAGCCCGTCGACTCCGCGCTCACCGTTCTGCGCGTCGACACGGCGGAGGGCAAGCCGCTCGCCGCGGCGATCGTCTACGGGCTGCGCTCCGCGGTGATGCACCGCTGCCGTATGGTCGACGGCGCAGAGGCAATCAGCGCCGACCTCTGCGGCGCAGCCTGCGTTTCGCTCGAACGCGCGCTCGGCGAGGGCGCCGTCGCGCTCTTTCTCTGCGGCGCGGCGGCGGATCAGGAGCCGCGGCTCAAGGGCTGGGACACCGTGCTGGACGCCGAGGGCGAGCCGCACGAGGAGCGCCTCCCCGCCGAGGAAGCGGACGTTCTGCGCCGCGCGCAGGGCGACCGCCTTGCCCAGTGCGCACTGAAGCTCCGCCGCGCCGCGGCGGACCTGACGGACACGCCTGTCCTCGCGGCGGCGGAGCGCAGCTTTGTCTGGCCCTGCAAAAAAGCGGACCCCGCCGTCATCCCCGGCGCGGCGCGCATCACGGGCTTTCAGCCGGACGGCGAGCGCGCCCAGACGGTCTATGCCCTGCGGCTCGGCGCGCTGGAGCTCATCGGCGTCCAGCCGGAATTCGATGCCGCAGCGTCCCTCTCCGTCTCGGCGCAGGCGGGACCGGAGCGGCTGCGCGCCGCCGTCTGCATGGTCAACGGCTGCGGCAAGTGCATGCCCTCCCTCCGCGCTTACGACACCTGCCGCTTCCAAGCCGACCACTCCCCCTTCATGCCCGGCGCCGCCGAGCGCATGGTCGAGGTCGCCGGCGGGCTGGAGCTCTGAGCAAACGCCGATGGAGCTTGAGCATCTGAACGAATTTTTAGTCCTCGCCGAACGAAAAAGCTACGCGCAGAGCGCGGAGGAGCTTTTCATCTCCCAGTCCGCCCTCTCGAAGCACATCGCCGCGATGGAGACCAAGCTCGGCGCGCGGCTTTTCCACCGCGACTCGCGCAGCGTGCAGCTCACGAAATACGGCGAGCTGCTCGTGCCTTACGCCCGCAACGCAACGGCGGAATGGTCAGCGTTCCGCGGTGCGCTGGACGAGGCGCTGCGCGCCGATCAGGGCGGTCTGCGCGTCGGTGCGGCTGAGGGGCTGCGCGAGCTCGGACTCACGCGGCGCATTGCGGGTTTCATCGCCGAAAACCACGGCTTGTCCATCGAACTGATGCCCGTGGACGATCGGAGCCGGCGCGACGCGCTTCTGACCGGGAGGCTCGATCTCGCCTTTGCATTGGAAAGCGCGCCGACCGCGGCGGATGAATTTGCCCGCGCCGGTGCTGCGGTCGACCGGATCGTTGCCGTCCTGCCGGAGCGTCACCCGCTGGCATGCCGCGGGAGCGTCAGTCTCGCCGAGCTTGCCGAAGAGCCGCTTCTGCCCATCCAGCCGGAGCGTTTTCTCTCCCGGTTCGTCCGGAACATATTCCGGCGTGCCGGTGTCGTCCCGCGGTTTCTCCCCCCGCAAAGCAGCGGTATCGGCGCGGCGGAGCTTGCGGCAGGCGGCGTCGGCGCGGCGCTGGAGCTGGAGAGCATCGCGGCGGAGACGCGCTGTCCCGGTGCGGTGGTCGTTCCGCTCAGTGTTCCGGAGCGTGTCTGGCTCAATCTTCTGTGGCTCCCGGACCGGCTCCCGCCGACCGGAAAGGCGTTCGTCGCCTGCATTCGCGGCGCAAAGTAAAAAAAAAGAAAGCGTCCCCCGTTCCGCAGTCTCGGCTGCGGAGCGGGGGACGCTGCGTCTCCGGCACGGTCAAGCCAGAAACCGGCGGAGCTGCGTGAGCTCATCGGCAAAGGTCTGCGCGGCGGCATCCTCAGCGCGGTCGCTCCGGAACAGCAGCATGTCAAAGCTGCATTCCTCGCGGATCGCGGCGCAGTGCCAGCGCGGCCGGGTGCCCTTCTCCAGACGGTGGCGCGGCAGGATCGTGCAGCCGCGGCGGAGGCTGACATTCAGCATCGCCGTCTCCGGATTCGGCACGCGCACAATGCGGACGCTCCCGTCGGTCGCCTGCTCCGCGAGCCGCCGGATGCACTCAAACGCGCCGGAGGAGCCGCGGTAGCCGGGAAGAAACAGTGTTTTTCCCCCGATCTCCGCCAGGGAGACCGCCTCTCCCGTGCGGAGCCAGCAGTCGGAGGGCAGCAGGAGCCACGCCTCCTCCTTCAGCGTTTCAATGAGCCGGAAATGCTCCGGAATATCCACGGAATTGCTGGAAACGGCGAGAAAATCGAAATCCTCCGCCTCGCCGGGGCGGAGCAGATCGAGGACCTCCGCGGTCAGATGCACGTCCGGATAACGGTCCGTGAAATAGATCAGAAAATTCTCCATGGCATCGGACATGACGGGGCGCATGCAGCCGAAGCGCACCGCGCCCGCGGCGCCGGAATCCGCAGAGCGCGCACGCTCCTCGGCGCGGGTACACTCCCGCAGGAACTCCGAGGAATCGCGCAGAAGCACCGCACCTGCCGTCGTCAGCGAAACGCCGTGGGGTCCGCGAACAAAGAGCGCCGCGCCGAGCTCGCGCTCCAGGTCCTGAATATGGCGGCTCAGGACCGACTGCGCCATATAAAGCTTGTCCGCCGCCTTGCCGAAATGCAGCGTCTGCGCAAGAAGCCGGAATTCAAAAAGCCGTTCTGTCGTCATCCGATATCCGCCCCCGATCTGTCGCCGAATTCTTCGAGGAAAAGCCGGAACGCCGGATTCGGGTTCTCCTCCGCGCTGAGCATCTCGATCTGGATCCGGCAGAGCGGATCGGAGAGCGGGATCGCTACCGTCTGCGGTGGCGTTTTCAGCGCAAGCTGGGGGCAGATCGCGATGCCGCAGCCCATTTTCACTTGCATCTGATAAAGCGCCGGCGAGGATTTTCCCGCATAAAGCGCGGCGCGGACGCCCGCGGCGTGCAGCGCTTCAAGGATGCGCTGGTGGAGCGCCGGCTCACGCGTCGGCGGATAGAGCAGCAGCATCTCCCCCTCCAGCTCCGCGAGAGAAAGCGTCTTCCTCGCGGAGAGCGGATGATCAAGCGGAACAAGCGCGCAGAGGCGTGTGTAAAACACCGTCTGCCGCCGCAGTCCGACGCACAGCGCCTCCGATGGACAATAGAGGAAATAAGCGTCCAGCGCGCCGGAGCGCAGCTCGTGTCCGACGGAGGCATCCCGATCGTCCAGCAGACTCAGCACGACCTCCGGATGCTCCGCGATAAAGCGGTCGAGCACGGGTCCGAGCACCGGCGGCAGCGAGCCGCCCGCCACGGCGATGCGCAGCGCGCTGGCAGGGCGCTCTCCCGCCGCGGCGACGCGCGCCGCGATCGCATCCCACGCGCCGAGCAGCGCCCGCGCGTCCTTCAGATACTGCGCGCCGCTCCTTGTCAGCGTACAGCCGCGCGCCCCGCGGTCAAGCAGGCGAAGTCCGAGCTCGTGCTCCAGCAGGGAGACGCGCTCGGCGGCGGATGAGGGCGAGAGTCCCAGCCGGTCCGCGGCGGAGCGCAGACTGCCGCTCTCCGCGAGCGCCGCAAAAGTCTTCAGTTGGTCCAGATTCATTTTTTCTCTCCTTTCCCGCTGCGTGAACGGCAAAAAGCATCGTGAAAACTCTATCATGTCCGGGACAGCTTGTCAATATCCCCCTTATTTTCGGAACTTCCCGCCTTTTCAAGCCCGGCTGCATGCGCCTCCGATGCCTGTGCGGTCCTGCCGACCGATATTATATTCTCGCTCTTCC
>CALJDB010000180.1 GCA_938023775.1 uncultured Clostridia bacterium | reverse complement strand
TCACGGCGCTGTCCAGATAGCGGTCGAGGGCTAAAAGCGCTTCGTCGCGCATCTGGGTCGAGAAGGATGACCGCAAGGTGAATGCCAAGAGCCTGCTGGGCGTTCTGTCCCTCGGCATCGTCTGCGGCACCACCATCAACATCATCGCCGACGGTCCGGACGAGGAGCTCGCGGCGGACACGCTGGCGGAGCTTGTCAACTCCAAGTTCGAGGAGTAAGACCGCCGCAGCGCTTTTACCCAAACACCGAAAAGGGCGTGTAACCGATCTAAGGGTTTACACGCCCTGAATTTTTATGAGCGGAAAGACAGCCATTGCCATGTCCAGAACAAGAGCCATTTTTGAAATTCTTCTCTGCGCCGCGCTTTGGAGCATCGCGGGGATTTTTATGAAGCTTATCCCATGGTCCGGCTTCGTCATCGCCGGGCTGCGCAGCGCCGTGGCGGGCGCGGTGATGGGCGTTTATATGCTCACCCGCCGCCAGAGGCTCACCTTTTCCATGCGCAGCGTGCTCGGCGGCGCGATGCTCGCTGTCGTGCTGACCTGCTTTTCCGTCGCGAACAAGCTGACCACCGCGGCAAACGCCATCGTGCTCCAGTTCACGAGCCCGATCTGGCTGATGCTGCTCTCCGCAGTCTTTCTGCATAAGCGCTTCACCCGCGCGGACATCGCCGCCGCGGTGCTGACATTTTTCGGCATCGCGCTCTTCTTTGCCGACGGCCTCGCCGCGGGGCGGACGGCGGGCAACTGCGTCGCGCTCTTGGCGGGGCTCGCCTTCGGCTGCTACTATATCTGTCTCGGCGAGGGCGGCGACGCGGAGCGCTCAAGCTCCGTCGTCATCGGCAACGCGCTGACCTTTCTGGTCGGCGTGCCGTTTTTGTTCACCACGCAGCCGGTGTTCACGGCGCAGTCCGTGGGGCTCATTCTGCTCCTCGGCGTTGTGCAGCTTGGCATTCCCTATGTGCTGCTCGCGCGCGCGTCCGGCTATTGCCCGCCGCTTGTCTGCTCGCTGCTCGGCGCGCTTGAACCGCTGCTGAACCCCGTCTGGGTCGCGATCTTTGACGGCGAAACGCCCGGTCCGCTCGCGCTCGCCGGCGCGGCGGTCGTGATCGCGACGATCACGGCCTGGTGCGTCCGCGGCGGGAAGGGGAAGAAGGAGCCTGTATGATTATAGACGAGCTGCGCGAAAAAGCCAGCCGCCTCCCGCTGCTGCCGGGGGTCTACCTCATGCGCGACGCGGAGGGCACCGTCATCTATGTCGGCAAAGCCAAAAAGCTGAAAAACCGCGTCAGCAGCTATTTCCACGGCGAGCATCTGCCCAAGGTCGCCGCCATGGTCGACCATGTGGCGGATTTTGAGGTCGTGGTCGTGAACTCGGAATTCGAGGCGCTGATGCTCGAAAACTCGCTTATCAAGCGCCACATGCCGCACTACAACATCCTCCTGCGGGACGATAAGGGCTACCCCTTCGTGCGGCTCGATATGCGGGAGGAATACCCGCGCTTTTCGGTCGTGAAGGCCCCGAAGGACGACGGGGCAAAGTATTTCGGACCCTTCGGCGGGCGCGGCACGACCTTTGACATTCTTGCGACGCTGCAAAAGGCGCTCTCGCTGCCGACCTGCTCGCGCCGCTTTCCGCGCGACATCGGGCGCGAGCGCCCCTGCCTGAACTTCCAGATGGGACTCTGCGCGGGCTACTGCCGCCCGGAGGCGGACCCGGCAGAGTACCGTCGGAGTATGGAGCAGGCGGCAATGGTCCTCTCCGGCCGCAGCGCGGAGCTGAAGCAGGCTCTGACGGAGCAGATGGAGCAGGCGGCGGAGGAGCTGCGCTTTGAACAGGCGGCGCTTTACCGCGACCGCCTCCGCGCGGTCGAGAACCTCGGCAACCGCCAGAAGGTCATCGCCACCGCCTTCGCGGACACGGACGCCGTCGGCTTTTTCCGCGGCGCGAAGACCTGCTTCGCCGTGCTGCACTACAGCGAGGGCAGCCTCGCGGGCAAGGACTTCACGATCGTGGACGAGCCGCTGGAAACGGACGGCGAGGCGGTCGAGCGCTTCCTCTGCCAGTATTACGCCCATCGCGGCGGCGCGGCGAAAACGGTGCTGCTGCCCGTGGAGGTGGAGGACGCCGAGGCGCTCGAAAAGCTGCTCAGCGAAATGGCGGGACGCCGCGTTCACGTCTCAACGCCCCAGCGCGGCGACCGCGCCGCCCTGACGGAGACGGCGTGCCTGAACGCCCGCGAGGAGGTCCAGCGCGCGCTCACCGCCGCCCAGCGGCGCAGCAAAACGCTCGAATGGCTGCAAAAGGCGCTCTCTCTGCCGACGCTCCCGCGGCGCATCGAGGCGTTCGATATCTCCAACACGGGCTCGTTCGGTGTCGTCGCCGCGATGACCGTGTTCGTGGACGGCAAGCCGCTCAAGCGTGATTACCGGAGGTTTAAGATGAAGACCGTCGACGGGCAGGACGATTACGGCTCCATGCACGAGGCGGTGCTCCGCCGCTTTGCGCGCTGCGTGGAGGGCGACGAAAAGTTCGCCGAGGTCCCGGACCTGCTGCTCATCGACGGCGGCGACGTCCACGCGGCGACCGCCGAGTGCGCGCTCGCGGAGCTGGGGCTCACGCTCCCGGTCTGCGGCATGGTCAAGGACGACCACCACCGCACCCGCGCGCTCGTCACCTCCGACGGCCACGAGATCGGCATCGTCGGCAATCAGGCGGTGTTTTCCTTCATCGGCACCATTCAGGAGGAGACCCACCGCTTCGCCATCGAGTACCACCGCTCGCTGCGCTCCGCGACGATCGGCTCCACGCTCGACAAGATCCCCGGCGTCGGCGAAAAGCGCCGGCAGGCGCTGCTGAAGCATTTCCGCAGCGTCGGCGCGGTCCGCGCGGCAAGCGCGGAGCAGCTCGCCGCCGTCGTTCCGAAAAACACCGCGCAGGCGGTCTATGATTATTTCCACCCCGAAGAAAGCGAGGAAAGCGAGACATGCGAGTGATTACGGGCTCCGCCCGCGGGCGGAAGCTGAAGACCCCGGCGGGCTATGACATCCGCCCCACCACCGATCAGGTGAAGGAGGCAATCTTCAATATCTGCCAGTTCGACGTGGAGGGCAGGCGCGTGCTGGACATGTTCGGCGGAACGGGGCAGCTCGGCATCGAGGCGAAAAGCCGCGGTGCGGCGAGCGTGGACATTCTCGACAATGCGCGGGAGAGCGTGAAGCTTATCCGCGAAAACGTCGCGTCCACGGGGCTCGATATCCGCGTGCAGCAGTGCGACGCCATTGCCTTTCTGCGCTGCTGCGGGCAGTACGACCTCGTTTTTGTCGACCCGCCCTATGACAGCTCTCTTGCGGAAATCGCCGTAAAAACGATGAAAGAGTTTGACATCCTCGCAGAAGGTGGTATAATCATCTGTGAGACCCGCGCGGACACCACGCTGCCGGAGCCCGGCGCGCCCTACAAAAAGCGCCGCGAATACCGCTACGGCAAGGTGAAACTGACGACCTTTGTAAAGGAAACCTGAAGTATGGCTACTGCAATTTACGCCGGCAGCTTCGACCCCATCACGCTGGGGCATCTGAACATCATCCGCCGCGCGGCAAAGATTTTCGACACCGTCGTCGTCTGCGTGATGGTCAACAGCGCAAAGGTCCCGATGTTCACGCGCGACGAGCGCGTGGATCAGGTCCGCCGCGTCGTGAAGCGCTTCCACAACGTGCAGGTGGACACCTCAGACAAGCTGCTCGCGGAATACGCGAAGCAGTATGATAACGCCGTGCTCCTGCGCGGGCTGCGCGCCGTTTCGGACTTTGAGTCCGAGACCCAGATGGCGCTTGTAAACAAAAAACTTGTCCCCAATCTGGACACTGTTTTCCTGACGAGCTGCGAGAAATACACCTACATCAGCTCCTCCGTCGTGAAAGAAATGGCGCGCTATGGCTGCGACCTGCGCAAGTTCGTTCCGATGGAGATTCTGGACGACGTGATCGAGAGAGCGAAAAAGAGAG
>CALJDB010000179.1 GCA_938023775.1 uncultured Clostridia bacterium | reverse complement strand
GCCCGCGCGTTGTCGTGTCCGCTAATTCCGCCCGCTTCACCCCAGCATTTCTATTCTCGTCTGCCGCATGCTCTCAAAGTCCGCTTCGGACAGGGGCTCGTAAACGGTCCTTCCCCTTTCCTCTCCCTTGCATCCCTCTGCTTTTCCTTTTCCCTCTCCCTCTGCTGCTGGAGTTGTGTTTGCGGTTGGGATTAGCGGACACGACAACGCGCGGGCGTGGGGTCTGTTTTACAGCCTCAGAACAGAAACGAAAGCAGAAAAGCTGGGGGATAGTTCCTCCGGCTTTTTCGCGTCTGCCGGTCCGCCGGAGGCGCTTTAAAAAGGCACGCAAAAAGGCACGCAGAGGCTTTAAAAAGGCACGCAAAAGGAAAAATCAGGAGACGGCAGGCTGCAAGAGGCAAAACCCGCAAACGCAGGCGTATCAACGGGTTCAGGTCGCAAAGCTGCGGCAGGCTGCGGCAGCAGAAAACAGCTTCGGGTTAATTGGTAAGGATGAGGTCGGCAGTTCGAATCTGCCCAGCAGCTCCACGAAAAAGCGCCTTTGTCCGACAGACAAAGGCGCTTTTTCGCGTTAAGCGTGCCGCAGGCACACTCAACTTCGCTTTGCAGCGCGCGAAACTTCACGGCGGCACCGCCTTCTCCCGCCTGCGGTGAAAAAACGCTTGCGCGGCGGGGCGGGGGCTGGTACAATCATGGCAGAAAGCGAGGTGCGTCGGCGTGAAGCTCTATTTCAAGCAGCGGATGTTTTCGTGGTTCGACAGCTACGACATCTATCACATGGACGAAGACGGTGCGGTGGCGTTCACGGTGGAGGGCAAGCTGGCGTGGGGGCACTGCCTGCACATTCTCGACCCCGCGGGGCAGCACATCGCCACAGTGAAGCAGCAGGTGCTCACCCTTCTGCCCAGGTTCGACCTGTACGTCGGGGAGCGGCGCGCGGGCACCATCCGCAAGGAGTTCACGTTCCTGCGGCCGTCGTTCACGCTGGACTTCAACGGCTGGCGGGTGGAGGGCAGCTTCATGGAGTGGGAGTACCGCATCCTGGACGCCCAAGGGCGGCTGGTCGCCTCGATCTCCAAGGAGCTGTTCCACTGGACGGACACCTATGTCATCGACGTGGCGGAGGGGGAAAACGCCCTCTACGCGCTGATGGTGGTGCTCGCCATCGATGCGGAGAAGTGCTCCCGCGGCTGATAAATATGCGGGGTATCAAAAATCTTTGATTGGAGGTCAGCACCATGCGTCGACGGGACTATATCGGGCTTTCGGTTTTTTCCGAGGTTTTGACGGTGGGCTTTGTTCTCTTGGGCGTGCTGCGGTATCGGGTGCTTTATGGGTCGGCGGCTTATTATATCTGGGTCGTGGCGCCGGCGGCGCTCTCTTTCTCGTGCTGCTGCTGCGCGAGGGCTTCGACCTCGTGCTCGCGGCGATATTGCTGCTCCTGCTCGCCGTGTTTTCCGGCATCTGTTTCGTCCACCGCAAGGCGGTGGAGCGCGAGGAGTGAAAAACCAATTATAACCGCCCGGATCATCCCGATCCGGTCGGTTTTTTCGTGCCGGGACCCTTGACAAACGATGTTTTCTTATGTATAATGCGCAATATACATCAAACGACGCATATCGTCGGCAGGAGAAAACTATGCAGTACACAGGGACCTTGATCGCGGTGCGAGATGTCGACGTCAGCCGGCGCTTTTACGGCGAGGTGCTGGGGCTGGATGCGGTCGCCGACTTCGGCGCGAATGTGACGCTCGCCGGCGGGCTGGTTTTACAGACGCTGGAGACATGGGAGGGCTTTATCGGCACGGATGCGGTCACGTTCCGGAGCAACGCCGGGGAGCTCTATTTCGAAACGGAGGACATCGAGGCGTTCTGCCGCCGGCTGGAGGACTTCGAGATCCGCTATGTCCACCGGCTGCACGAGCACCCGTGGGGGCAGCGCGTCATCCGCTTTTATGACCCGGACGGGCACATGATCGAGGCGGCGGAGCGGCTGGACGCGGTAATCCGCCGCTTTGCCGCGCAGGGGCTGACCCCGTCGCAGACGGCGGAGTGGATGGGCGTTCCGCTTGCATTCGTGACGGCGAGTCTGAACGGAGAGACGGCATGACAAGGCACCACGCGGCGGTCCCAAGATTTGGTGACAAAATTCTTTAAAAAATGACAAAAAACACAAAATAAAGCTTGCACACGCGCGACGGGTGGTTTATAATCTTAGCATAGCCTGAGGGGCGAGAAAACGGCGAGGGGACGTGTGGTCGGACGTGAAAAAGCTGCTTTGCATTCTGTTAGTCGCGGCTGCGGTCATCGCGGCGGTTGCGATGATCGGCGGAAAGTCCGGCGATCCGGCGGACATCATCGTCGCGGACGCGGCGTTTTCCCTGCGCACCCAGTCGCGCGCGGACGCGACGGGCTTCCTTGTCGGCAAGTTCCAGAGCGAGGACGGCGTCCGCCTCATTTTCGACGGCAAGGGCGGCGTGAAGCGCGTGGACCGGAGCTACACGGAGACCGACGGGACCTGCACTCTCACTCAGAGCGAGGACGGCAGCACCGTTCTGCGCCTGACTCTCGGCGACGCGGTGACGCTCGCGACCTTCCGCCTCGCGTCCGAGAGCGGTGCGTTCACCCTGACGGACGCCTCCGGCGCGACCTCGACCTACACGCCCGTGCAGTGAGGTATATTTAAAAATGGTATGCCGCCGCGATCGTTTCTCGCGGCGGCTTTTTCCATCCGAAGGAGGACAAAACCATGGCGACAGAGCGGCTTTATTACGCCGACCCTTATCTCCGCGCGTTCACGGCGCGCGTCACCGGCTGTGCGGAGGACAAAAACGGCTGGCTCGTCACAACGGACCGCACGGCGTTTTACCCCGAGGGCGGCGGTCAGCCCGCAGACCGCGGCTTTCTCGGCGGCGCGGCGGTTCTGGACGTGCATGAGCGCGGCGGCGAGGTCATCCACCTCTGCGACCGCGCCCTTGCGGTCGGGGAGGAGGTCCGCGGCGAGCTGGACTGGCTCCGCCGCTTCGATCACATGCAGCAGCACTCCGGCGAGCACATCGTCTCCGGCATGCTCTGCGCGCGCTTTGCCTGCCACAACGTCGGCTTCCACATGGGCGCGGAGACCGTCATTATCGACTATGACGCGGATATCCCGTGGGACGCCCTCTGCGCCGTGGAGGCAGACGCGAACCGCTATCTGACGGAAGACCACGCCGTGGAGATCGGCTTTTATTCCGGCGCGGCGCTGGACGCCATCGACTATCGCAGCAAAAAACCCATCCCCGGCGAGGTGCGCATCGTGCGCTTCCCCGGCGCGGACTGCTGCGCCTGCTGCGGCACCCACGTTGCGCGCAGCGGGGAGGTCGGCGTCGTGAAGTTCCTCTCCGCCCAGCGCTTCCGCGGCGGCACGCGCATCGCGCTGCTCTGCGGGGCGCGCGCCCTGCGCCACCTGACTGCCGTCTGGGACGAGAACCAGCGCACGGCGCAGCTGCTCTCGGCAAAGCCGGAGCAGACGCACGCCGCCGTCGCGGCGCTCTCCGCGCGGCTGGAGGAGGAAAAGCGCCGACGCGCCTACTGGGAGACGCTGGCGTTCGACGCCGTCGCCGAAAAGTGCGCCGCGCAGGGCTGCGCACTGCTTTTTCAGCCTGCGATGGAGCCGGACAGCGTCCGCCGTCTGGCGGACGCCGCCGCACGCCGCTGCGGTTCTCTCGCCGCCGTCTTCGCCGGGGAGGACGGGCACTGGACTTACGCCCTCATCTGCGCAGACGGCGCGGACGTCTCCGCCCTGACCAAGCGTCTGAACGCCGCGCTGACCGGGCGCGGCGGAGGCCGCGGCGGCGTGGTGCAGGGTTCCTGCGCCGCTGCACGGCGGGAAATCGAGTCGTTTTTCGAGCGGGAAGGCTTGGTGTGAGCTCTGCCGTCCTGTGGGAACGCTTTTTCAAATATGCAAAAGCGCCGGACCCCTTGGGGTCCGGCGCTCAGCTTGTCAAAGCGTTCCTGCGAGCCATGCGTCGAGGAAGCGGAGCTGGGCAGCGGTGTGGAACCAGTGCTCGCCGCCGGGGCTCACGGTCAGGTCCGCACCGATGCGCTCCGCGAAGGCGGTGACGGTCTCCAAGGACGTCAGCGCGTCGTGTTCCCCGTACAGGATGCGGGTCGGGACGCGCCATGAGATCGGGTGCTCCCGCACATAGCAGAGGTAGCGCCACGAGAGCGTTTCGCCGAGGTCGGTCGGGATCTCCCCGCGCGCCGCGAGCTCCCGCTCGCTGACGCCCGCCTGCGCCATCATGCCGCCGATCAGCCGCTCCATATCCACGACCGGGGAGATGAGATACGCCCGGTCGACGAGCGTTTCGTCCAGCGTCAGCAGCGAGAAAAACGCGCCGATGCTGTTGGCGATGAGCGTGAGACGGGGGCAGCGCCGCCGCTGCGCGCCGAAAAACGCGGGAAACTCCTCCACCGCCTCCCAGGGCGTCCGGGCGCGGTAATCAAAGCCGCGCACCTCGCAGTCCGGAAAAGCAGCGGCATACCGCGCCGCCTCCGCCGCCGAGCCGCCCTTGCCGTGAACATAGATCACGATCGGTTTCATAACGTTTTTCTCCTTTGAATCGTCCCCGCGCGGGGGTCGGGATGCTGAATAACAACTGTTATTTTATGCTTGTTTTCTGCTGCTGTCAATAGTCAGGAGACGTTGAGGAACTCCCGCGCGCC
>CALJDB010000178.1 GCA_938023775.1 uncultured Clostridia bacterium | reverse complement strand
GCTTCCGGGAGTACCGAGCTTGGCGTTTGCGCAAGCTTACAACCCCTCAGTCAGCGCTACGCGCTGACAGCTCCTCTTGCACAGGGGAGCCTTTAAAGTGTGCGGCTTCGCCGCGATCTTTACAGATTCCCCGTCGCATACATCAGCGCGGTGAGCGCCGCCAAGGGCGCGGTCTCGCAGCGGAGAATGCGCGGTCCCATGGCGCAGATGCGGAAGCCGATCTTGCGCGCGAGCTCCGCCTCGAAGGGTTCGAAGCCGCCCTCCGGTCCGGTCAGGATCGCGGCGGTGGCGACAGACCCCGCCTGCTCGATGGCGTCGCGCAGCTCCACACGCTCGCCGGTCTCGTACATGAAAAGCGGGAGCTCCGTTTTCGCGGCAATGTCCAGCGCCTCGGCAAAGCTGCCGACGGCGGAGACGGTCGGGATGATGCCGCGGCCGGACTGCTTTGCCGCCTCCTCGGCGATGCGCTGCCAGCGCGCGAGCTTTTTCTCAAGCCCCTTCTCGTCCGGGCGCGCCACGCAGCGGTGGCTCACGAAAAACACGATCTCGCTCGCGCCGGACTCCGTGCATTTCTGCACGATAAAATCGCTCCGCTCGCCCTGCTTGGGCAGCCCGGCGAGGATCGTGCAGCGCACGCTCGGCTCCGCGGGGCAGGGAACGGACTCCACGACCTCCGCCTCCACCTCCTCCGGGGTGATGCGCCGGATGGTGCAGCGGTGGTCGGTCTTCTCGCCGTCGCAGACGACGATGCTGTCGCCGATTTTCAGCCGCAGCACCTTCGCGTGCTCCGCGTCCGCGCCCGTGATGAGCACGGTCCCGCCGGCGAAATTGCCGCCTGCCATAAAAAATCTGGGCATGGTGATCGCCCTCCTTTGTTAACGTCTACGTCTGTTCCCATTATGCCATAACTGTCGCGCGATTGCAAGCGGCGGCATAGAATTATGGGAGACGAAAAGCAGGGAGGGAGCCGGAATGGAGGAAAACTGGTCCGAGGCGCTGGCGCAGCTGGAGCGGGTCTGGCAGCGCGTGGCGGGGAAGGAGACGGCGGAGACGCCGCCGAAGCGCGCGGCGGGGACGCCGGACGTGCTCGCCGCGGAGCGGGACGCGGCGCAGCGGCTGATGGAGGCGGCGGCGTGCGGCGGGCGGCAGTCGGCGGCGCTGCGGGAGATGGCGGGGGAGTGCGCGGCGGCGGCGCGGGAGATCGCGGCGGAGGAGTTTCTGCGCTGCGGCGCGCTGCCGGAGCGGGGGAGCGCCCCGCGCGCGGAGGGCGGGCTGCTCCCGCGGCTTCGCGCGGCTTACTTAGCCCTTGCGCGGGCGGAGGCGGCTTATGCCGCGGCGGGGGACATAGCCCCGGAGCGCGCCGCGCTCTATGCCCGCCTCGCGGCGAAAAAACCGGCGCAGCGCCGCCGCATTTTCGCCCTTGTTGCGGGGCTGATGGCATGAAAGGGACCATTTTCCGGAGGCGATCCAAGCTTTCTTTTTTAAAAACCCTCTTGCAAAATGGGGATTGAAGCGCTATAATGCGGTCGTCAGGGTTAAAGTAACCTAACCCGCAGGGAGGTCAAGCGTAATGACAGAGACAAAAGTGAAGATCAGCGGCATGGCATGCGGCATGTGCGAGGCGCACGTCAACGACTGTATCCGCGAAGCCTTCTCCGTGAAGAAGGTCACAAGCTCCCACGCGAAGGGTGAGACCGTCATCCTCTCCGAGGAGCCCATCGACGAAGACAAGCTCCGCACCGCCATCGCCGACACCGGCTACGAGGTGACGCTCGTCACGTCCGCCCCCTACGAAAAGCGCGGTCTGTTCGGAAGGAAAAAGTGAAAAAACCGCCGCCCGTGATGGGCGGCGGTTTTTCGTTATTTGGGATTATTCTTCGGGACGATCCGAAGCGGGCGTTTCAGGCTTCTCCAACAGATCCGTCATCGCGTGGAGGCTGAAGCAGATTGTGGAGATGTTGTGCAGCCATGCAGTCGTCGCGGGGGCGAGGACGCCGGCGACGCCGAGGACGATGAGGGAGAAGTTGAAGCCGATGATGCCGCGGTAGCTGCTGCGGATGCGCGCCGTGAGCGCGGCGGAGAGCCGCCGGAGCGTCAGCAGCGCGCGCAGATCGTCCGCGCCGACGGTGATGTCCGCGACCTCGCGCGCGATGGCGGCGCCGTCCCGGATGGCGATCCCGGCGTCCGCCTCGGAGAGCGCGGGGGAGTCGTTCACGCCGTCGCCGAGCATCACGACGCGGCGGCCCGCCTCGTGCTCCGCGCGGATGAACGCCGCCTTGTCCTCCGGCAGGACCTCGGAATAGTATTCGTCCACGCCGACGGACGCAGCCACGGCGCGCGCCGTGCGCTCACTGTCGCCGGTCATCATTACGATCTTGGAAAAGCCCAGCTCGCGCAGCCCGCGGACGACCTCCGCCGCCTCGTCGCGCAGCGGGTCCTCGATGCAGATGACCGCGGCGAGCACGCCTGCGACGGCGAGATAGAGGTGGGAATATTCCGGCGGCAGCGCGTCGAATTTCTCCTGCTCGCCCGCCGGGACCGTGCAGCCCTCGTCCTCAAAGACGAAGTGGTGGCTGCCGATAACGACTTTCTGCCCGTCCACGCTGCTGGAAATGCCGTGGGCGACGATGTAGTTGACCTGCGAATGCCGCTCCGCGTGGAGCAGACCGCGGCGCTCCGACTCGTCCACGACGGCGCGCGCCATGGAGTGGGGGTAGTGCTCCTCCAGACAGGCGGCGAGGCGCAGCATGTCGTCCTCGGCGTTTTCGCCGAAGGTGACGATCCGCGCCACGCGCGGCGCGGCGTGGGTCAGCGTGCCAGTCTTGTCGAACACGATGGTGTCCGCCCCGGCGACGGCTTCGAGGAAGCGCCCACCCTTGACGGCAAGGTGGTAGCGCCCCGCCTCGCGCATCGCGGAGAGCACCGCGATCGGCATCGAGAGCTTCAGCGCGCAGGAGAAGTCCACCATCAGCACCGCGAGCGCCTTCGTGACGTTGCGCGTCAGCAGATAGACGAGCCCCGTCGCGCCGAGACTGTACGGCACAAGGCGGTCGGCGAGCGCGGCGGCGCGGTTTTCCGTGTCGCTCTTGAGCTTTTCGGACTCCTCGATCATCTTCACGATGCGGTCGTAGCGGCCGCTGCCGCTGACCTTCGTGACCTCGATGACGCAGTCGCCCTCCTCGACGACGGTGCCGGCGTAAACGAGAGCGCCCGGTCCGCGGCGCACCGCGAGCGGCTCGCCCGTGATGGACGCCTGATTGACCATCGCCTCGCCGGAGACGACCTTGCCGTCGAGCGCGATCATGCCGCCGGTGCCGACGGCGATGCGGTCGCCGGCGCGGACGGAGCCTGTCGGCACGAGCACGCGCTCGCCCTCCGGCGTCTCCAGCCAGACCTTGTCCACGCCGAGCGCCATGCTCTGCGCAAGGTCTGCGACGGACTTCTTGTGCGTCCACTCGTCCAGAATGTCGCCCACGCCGAGCAGGAACATGATGGAGCTTGCCGTGTTGAAATCGCCCTGAAGCATCGAGACGCCGATGGCGGTCGCGTCCAGCACCGGGACTTGAAGCCTGCCCCGCACGAGGCAGCGCAGCCCCTTCCAGAGATAACGCAGACCCTTCAACGCGGTCAGCGCCGTCCGGATCGGGAGGGGGAGGCAGAGCTTTTTAAAATAGTGCCAGCCGATGGAGAAGACAAGCTTGTCCTCAAACTCGCGGTTTAATTCCCGGCTGCTGTGCTCCGGGGCGAGGACCTCGCTCTGCGCAAAGGAAAACGCCGCGAGGGCGGCTGTGACCGTCTCCCGCGGGCAGGTAAATTCAATCACCGCGTCGCAGGTGCGGTCATAAACGGAGACCTTCTCCACGCCGGGCACGGCGCGGAGATAGGCCTCCAGAATGTCCGCCTGCCGCAGCGTCATCCGGGACTGCTCCGCCCGGACGCGCAGACGCCGGGCGGAGGAATGCAGGATACGGCACTTCACGCTTTATTCCGCCGCCTTCTCCGCAGTGTCCTCGATGGTCTCCGCCGCCGCGGCGCGGGTGGCGTTGATCTCCTTCGCGTCGGCAAGAATGTCGCCCGCGTTCTCGTGCACGGTGTCGACCGTCGTCATAACGCAGTCCTTCGCGCGCAGCACGGCAGCCGTCGCGTGAGTGTACGCCTTCTTTGCGTCCTTGCTGCTCAGAATCCTGATCCCCGCCGTGCCGAACAGCACGCCGCCGCCCAGCAGCACGATCGCCACGAGCTTGAAGTCCATCGTCTTT
>CALJDB010000177.1 GCA_938023775.1 uncultured Clostridia bacterium | reverse complement strand
CCCCGGCTGGCGCAGGCTTACGATGGTGGATGCCGTGAAGGAATACGTCGGCATCGACTTTGGCGCGATCACGGACGACGCAGAGGCGGTCGCCGCGGCAAAGGAAAAGGGCGTGGAGCTGCTCCTGCCTGTGGACACCGCCATCAACGACAAATTCGAGGACACGAGCGCGGTGCTGACCGTGAGCGTCGAGCGCATCCCGGACGACTGCATGGGGCTCGACATCGGCTCCCAGACCGTCCAGCTTTTCTACCCCGCCATCCGCGACGCGGGGACCATCATCTGGAACGGTCCCATGGGCGTTTTTGAGTTCCACGGCTTCGCCTCCGGCACCCGCGCCATCGCCCGCGCCATCGCCGAGAGCGGGGCGGTCACGATCGTCGGCGGCGGCGACAGCGCCGCGGCGGTCGAAAAGTTCGGCTTTGCCGACAAGATGACCCACATCTCCACCGGCGGCGGCGCCTCGCTGGAGTTTCTGGAGGGCAAGGAGCTGCCGGGCGTGGCGTGCCTCATGTCGAAGTGAAACCGCTTCGCTGGGTTTCACTTCGAGAAGGATTCACTCCGCTCAGCGCACGCCCCTCCGGGGCGCACGTTCCCTCCGCGCAGAGTGTTTTTCGGCACGCACAGGTCGCGCCGAAAAATAATTGAAATTTGTTTGTCGCAGCGGCGACAAATTCTGCGAAGCTGAGATATCCGCTTCGCATCAGAGAGGAAGAGAAGATCATGAACCGTAAATACCGCAAGACCATTATCGCCGGAAACTGGAAAATGAACAAGACGCCGACGGAGACGGCGGCTTATGCGGCGGAGCTGCGGACGCTGCTGCCGAAGCAGCGGGGCTGCGACGTTGTGCTCTGCATCCCGGCGCTCTGCATTCCGGCGGCGCAGCGCGCGCTGAAGGGCACCCGCGTCCATGTCGGCGCGGAGACCGTGCATTACGCCCCCTCCGGCGCTTATACCGGCGAGCTCAGCTGCGCGATGCTGACGGACGCCGGCGTGCGCTACGTCATCGTGGGCCACAGTGAGCGCCGCCAGTATTATAACGAGACGGACGTCGCCATCAACCGCAAGGTCCACGCCGCGCTCGATAACGACCTCGTGCCCATCGTCTGCGTCGGCGAAACGCTGGAGCAGCGCGAGCTCGGCGTCACGATGGAGCTGCTGGACTTTCAGGTGCGCACCGCCCTTGCGGGCGTCGACCCGCTGGACGTGAAGCACGTCGTCATCGCCTATGAGCCCATCTGGGCGATCGGTACGGGCAAGACCGCCACGGCGGAGCAGGCGCAGGAGGTCTGCGAGCATATCCGCGCGCTGCTGCGCAAGACCTATGACGCGCGCGTCGCCCGCGGCGTCTCCATCCTCTACGGCGGCAGCATGAACGCCAAAAACGCCGCGGAGCTGCTCGCCATGCCGGATATCGACGGCGGACTCATCGGCGGCGCGAGTCTGAAGCCCGCGGACTTTGCCACGATCATCACGAGCTGCGGCGAGGGCGGAGAGGAATGAAAAAAACGCCCACCGTCCTTCTGATCATGGACGGCTTCGGTCTCGCCGCGCCGGGACCGTACAACGCCGTTTCCGAGGCAGCCACCCCGCGGCTGGACGCGCTCTGGAGCGCGTGGCCCCACACCGAGCTCGCCGCCTCCGGGCTGGACGTCGGACTTCCGGCGGGTCAGATCGGCAACAGCGAGGTCGGTCACATGAACATCGGCGCGGGCCGCGTCGTGTTTCAGGATCTGCCACGCATCACGAACGCCGTCGCGGACGGCAGCTTTTTCCAAAACCAAGCCTATCTCGCCGCGGTCCACCGCGCGCGGGAGCGCGGCGCGGCGCTGCATATCCTCGGCCTGCTCTCAAACGGCGGCGTCCACAGCCACATCGACCACATCTTTGCGCTGCTGGAGCTCGCGAAGCGCGAAGGGCTCCGCCGCGTTTATGTCCACGCATTCTTGGACGGGCGCGACGTCGCGCCCACGAGCGGGCTCGGCTTTGTCCGCGCGCTGGAGGAAAAATGCGCTGCGCTCGGCGTCGGCGCGCTCGCCACCGTGCAGGGCAGATTTTACGCCATGGACCGCGACAAGCGCTGGGACCGCGTGCAGCGCGCCTATAACGCGCTCGTGCGCGGCGAGGGCACGCAGAACCCGGACGGCGCGGCGGCGGTGGAGCAAAGCTACGCCGCGGGCGTCACGGACGAATTTGTCGAGCCCGTCGTCTGCGACCGCAGCGGGCTCATCGCGCCGGGCGACAGCGTCATTTTCGCGAACTTCCGCCCCGACCGCGCGCGGGAGATCACTTGGGCGCTCACCGGCCATCTGCCCGCGGACGCGGAGCTGGACACGCAGCCGCTGGACCTTGCCTATGTCTGCACGACGCAGTATGACGAGGCGCTGCCCCTGCCCATCGCCTTCCCGCCGGAGCCGATCGAGAACACGCTCGGCGGCTTTGTGAGCGAGCTCGGGCTCCGCCAGCTCCGCATCGCGGAGACGGAGAAATATGCCCATGTGACCTTTTTCTTCAACGGCGGCGTCGAAAAGGTCTTCCCCGGCGAGGACCGCGTGCTGATCCCCTCGCCGCGCGAATTTGCGACCTACGACCTCGTGCCGGAGATGAGCGCCCGCGCCGTCACGGACGAGTGCGTGAAGCGCATCCTGAGCGGGGAGTACGACATGGTGGTCTGCAACCTCGCGAACTGCGACATGGTGGGTCACACGGGCGTGATGGAGGCGGCGGTCAAGGCGGTCGAGACCGTAGACGAGTGCGTCGGGCGCATCGCGGACGCCGTGAGCGCGATGGGCGGCGTGACGCTCATCACCGCCGACCACGGCAACGCCGACTGCATGCGCAGCCCGGACGGCACGGTCAACACCGCCCACACGACGAATCCCGTGCCCTTCATCGCCGTCGGCACAAGCGTCACGCTCCGTCCCGGCCGCCTCGCCGACATCGCGCCGACCATGCTGGAGCTGATGGGCTACGAAAAGCCTGCCGAGATGACGGGGGAGAGCCTCATCGCCTCGATTTGAAGGCGCGAGCGCCTTCAAATCGAAAAAGGCTGCACTCCGCTCAGCGCACGCCCCTTCGGGGCGCACGTTCCCTCCGCGAGCGGAATTTTTCGGCACGCACGTGTCGCGCCGAAAAATGATTGAAATTTGTTTGTCGCCCCGGCGACAAATTCTGCGAAGCTCTATAAATAACGAAAAGGAGACGACACACACATGAAGCAATACTTTGAGATCGTAGACGTGATGGCGCGGGAGATTTTGGACTCTCGCGGAAACCCGACCGTGGAGGTCGAGGTGACGCTGGACGACGGCACCGTCGGCAGAGCGGACGTGCCCTCCGGGGCTTCCACCGGCATGTATGAAGCCTGCGAGCTGCGCGACGGCGACAAGAGCCGTTATCTCGGCAAGGGCGTCGAGACTGCGGTCGCGAACGTCAACGGCGAGATCGCCGAGGCGCTGCTCGGCATGAATGCCGCGGACCAGCCGGGCATCGACCGCCTGCTCATCGAGCTCGACGGCACCCCGAACAAGACCCGCCTCGGCGCAAACGCCATTCTGGGCGTTTCCCTCGCCTGCGCCCGCGCGGCGGCGGAGGCGACCGGGCTCGGACTTTATAACTACATCGGCGGCTGCAACGCCAAGACCCTGCCCGTTCCGATGATGAACGTGCTCAACGGCGGCGCCCACGCCACCGGCAGCAACGTGGATATTCAGGAGTTTATGATCATGCCCGTCGGCGCGAAGAGCTTCAAGGAGGCGCTGCGCTGGTGCTCCGAGGTGTTCCACGCGCTGAAAAAGCTCGTCCCCGCCTCCGGCGTCGGCGACGAGGGCGGCTACGCCCCGAATCTGGACAGCGACGAGGACGCGCTCAAGGCGCTCGTCGCCGCGATCGAGGCGGCGGGCTATAAGCCCGGCGAGGACTTTATGATCGCGATGGACCCCGCCGTTTCCGACTGGTACGACGAGAGCGACAAGTGTTACCGCCTGCCGAAGCGCGGCACCGTGATGACGAGCGAGCAGATGGTGGATATGTGGGAGGATTTCGTGAACCGCTATCCCATCATCTCCATCGAGGACGGCATGGGCGAAAACGACTGGGACGGCTGGGTGATGCTCAATCAGCGCATCGGCGACCGCGTTCAGCTCGTCGGCGACGACCTGTTCGTCACGAACACGGAGCGCATCAAGAAGGGCATCGCCCTCGGCTGCGCCAACGCCGTGCTCATCAAGCTCAACCAGATCGGCACCCTGACCGAGACGCTCGACGCCATCCAGATGGCGCACCGCGCGGGCTGGACCGCCGTCGTGTCCCACCGCTCCGGCGAGACCGAGGACACCACAATCGCGGACGTCTCCGTCGCCGTCAACGCGGGTCAGATCAAGACCGGCGCCCCCAGCCGCACCGACCGCGTCGCGAAGTATAACCAGCTCCTCCGCATCGAGGACGAGCTCTTCGACGTTCCCCAGTACCTCGGCCGCGACGCCTTCTTCTCCATCCGCAGAAAGTAAAAAACGCTGCCCGGCTGAAAGCCGGGCAGCATTTTTAAAAACAAGCCTCGCAGAGTTCGCGCCCGCAGGCGCGAATAAATTCCAATCCATTTTTCGGCGCGACACGTGCGTGCCGAAAAATACTCTGCGCGGAGGGAACGTGCAAGCGCCCTGCCATTCGGCAGGGCGCTTGTGCGCTGAGCGGAGTGAATCTCTTTCGACCGGGAGCCCAGCGAAGCGGGTCTCATTTGAGGCTTTAGCCCTGTTCAATATCCTGATGGAACTCCGTCAGAATAAGCCCCTCGTTTTTCTCCTGCGCCCAGCGGACGGTCCATGCGCCGTTGAAGATGAGCAGGTCGCGGCCGCGGACGTCGCGGACCCAGCGGGTGTCGCCGGTGAAGTTATAGTCCGCGCCGTTGAAATCCGGGTTCTGGACGCGGCGGATGAACTCGTGCGGCAGATCGCGCTGGATGAATTCCACGCCGTATTCGCTCTTCATGCGGAACTTCAGCACGTCGAATTGCAGCACGCCGACGACGCCGACGATGACCTGCTCCATACCGGCGTTGGGGTAGAAGAAGATCTGGATCGCGCCCTCCTGCGCGATCTCGGTCATGCCCTTCGCGAACTGCTTGCGCTTCATGGAGTCCACCTGCTCGATGATGGCAAAGTGCTCCGGCGCGAAGGTCGGGATGCCGGTGAAGCGGATGAGCTGCCCCGCCTCGCAGATCGTGTCGCCGATGGAGAATGTGCCGGGGTCAAACACGCCGATGATATCCCCGGCGTAAGCCTCGTCGATGATGTCGCGCTCCTGCGCCATCATCTGCTGCGGCTGGGCAAGGCGGAGCGTCTTGCCGCTTTGCAGGTGGAAATATTCCTTGCCGCGCTGGAATTTGCCGGAGCAGATGCGCAGGAAGGAGATGCGGTCGCGGTGCGCCTTGTTCATGTTTGCCTGAATTTTGAACACGAAGGCGGAGAAGTGGTCGTCCGTCGGGTCGATGAGCTCGCCTGTCTCGGCGTTGCGGCGCGCGAGCGGCGCGGTCGTGAGCTTTAAGAAGCTCTCCAGAAACTGCTCCACACCGAAATTATGCAGCGCCGAGCCGAAGAACACGGGGCTGAGCTTGCCCGCGTGAACGCGCGCAAGGTCAAAGTCCTCGCCCGCGCCCTCCACGAGCTCCACCTGCTCGCACAGCTCCTCGCGGAAGCGCGCGCCGATGAGCTCGTCGAGCGCGGCGGTGTCCCCAATGGGGCAGGTGATGCTCTCAAGGCGCTTTGCGCCGCCGTGGTAGTTCGTGTAGGTCAGAACGCTGCGGCTTTCGCGGTCATAAATGCCCTTGAAGGTCGCGCCGCAGCTGACGGGCCAGTTCATCGGATAGGTCGCGATTCCGAACTCCGTCTCCAGCTCGTCGAGCAGCTCGAAGGGGTCGCGCGACTCGTGGTCGAGCTTGTTGATGAAGGTGAAGATGGGGATGCCGCGCATGGCGCAGACCTTGAAGAGCTTGCGTGTCTGCGGCTCGATGCCCTTGGCGGCGTCGATGACCATGACGGCGCTGTCCGCCGCCATCAGCGTGCGGTAAGTGTCCTCGGAGAAGTCCTGATGTCCCGGCGTATCCAGAATGTTGATGCAGCAGCCTTCGTATTCAAACTGGAGCACGGAGCTCGTGACGGAAATTCCGCGCTGCTTTTCCAGCTCCATCCAGTCGCTGACGGCGTGCCGGGCGTTCTGCTTGCCCTTGACGCTGCCC
>CALJDB010000176.1 GCA_938023775.1 uncultured Clostridia bacterium | reverse complement strand
ATCTCGTTTTCGCCGCGGTTGGGGTCCTCCACATGCATCACGGCGTTGTGGAGATTCGGGTCGAAGGGCTTGCCGACGCTCTCGATGGGCTCGACGCCGAGCTTTCCGAACACGTCCATCAGCTGGTTGAAGGTCATCTCAACGCCCTTTTTATACGCCTCGTCCGCCGTCTCCGCGCGCAGGGCGCGCTCCAAATTGTCGTAAACCGGCAGGAAGCGGCTCACCGTGTCCACGCGGACGTCGGTATAGATACTCTCGCGCTCCTTGACGCTGCGCTTTTTGTAGTTGTCAAATTCCGCCATCAGCCGGAGATAGCGCTCGCTCTCGGCGGGCTGCTTTTCCGTTTCCGCGGCGGGGACGGTCTCCTCCGCGGCGGGCTGCTGGTCCTTCGTCTCGTCCCCGGCGGGGGACTCGCTCTTTTTCTTAGCTGCCATTGCTTCCTCCTTGTTTCTTATCCGTCTGCTCCGGGATCATCAGCTTGCCGAAGCCGGGCAGCGCGTCCGCGCCGCTCTCGGCGAGGACCTTGCTGAGCCCGCTGGCGAGGTAGCTGAGCTTTGCAGCCACCCGCGAGTAATCCATTCTCGTGGGACCCACGACGCCGATGACGCCCTGCATCCCGTCCCCCGCGTCATATTTCGCGAGGATGACGCTCGAATCGCGGAGCTCCTCGGCGATGTTTTCCGGTCCGATGAGCACCTTGACCCCGTCGCCGAAGTCCTGCCCCGGCAGGGCGGAGAGATGCTCCGCGTCGGAGAGGTAGCTCATCAGCTCGTGCGCCTTGTCCGGATCGCGGAACTCCGGCAGCTGGAGCAGCTTGCTCTCGCCGGAAATGACCGCCTGCGCGCCTTTGCTTTCGCTGAGCGCCTCCATCGCGAAGGCGGCGACCGCCGCGACGAGACCCATCGTGTCCCCCACGGCGCGCTCCGCGCTCGAAATGAGCACCGGCGTGATCCGGTCCTCCGTCACGTTCGTGAAGCTCGCGTTGCAGACGGTGGAGAGCTTCGTGATCATCGTCTGCTCGACGGAGAAGGGCAGATGAACGAGCTTGTTTTTGACCTTGTTGCTGCCCAGCAGGGCGACGATGATGAAGGTGTTCGCGTCCACATAGATGAGGTCGAAACGGCGGATGGTGTCCGGCGTCTGCGCCGCGAGCGCCAGCGCGGGATAGTTCGTCATCTCCGCGGCGATGCGTCCGACGTCGCCCATCATCTTGTCGAGCTGCTTGACCTTGAGGTTCAGGCTCCGGTTGAGCTCCTCCGTCTCCTCGATGGAGAGCTTGTGGCGCTCCATCAGCTCGTTGACGTAGAGCCGGTAGCCCTGCGCGGTCGGCACGCGGCCGGCGCTCGTATGCGGCTGGTCGAGATAGCCCATCTCGGTCAGGTCCGCGAGCTCGTTGCGCACGGTTGCCGAGCTGACGTTCAGCCCCGCTTTTTCGGCGATGTGCTTGCTGCCGACGGGCTCGGCGGTGGCGATGTACTCCTCGACGACCGCGGTCAGTATTTTCTTTTTCCGCTCGCTGAGCTCCGCCATCGCGCCTTGCGCCTCCCTTGCTTCGCAGTCGGGCGCGGTGTCTGCTGGCACTCTCGCCCTTCGAGTGCTAATCTACTACACTCCGCCACGTTTGTCAAGCCCATCAGCGCAAGATTTTACGCTTTATTCATTAAAAGAGAGTAAAAGTCGACCCGCGCGTCGGAAACGGCACGCGGG
>CALJDB010000175.1 GCA_938023775.1 uncultured Clostridia bacterium | reverse complement strand
ATTTACCACGTTCCGCCCGGAAAGGCAAGCGTTCCAGCGCATTGGCGAGAAAGTCATTATTGTGACACAATTGCGGCGAAAAAACATGCTATGCTCAAAATTGCACAAGAGCTCCGCGAAAAGCGGGGGAGGCTCTGGCGAATTTTGACAAAAAAACAAGAGGAGGAACCGAACATGAAAAAGTGGACCAAGGCGCTGGCGCTGGCGCTCGTTCTGGCGCTGCTGAGCGTTCCCGTGCTGGCGGCGACCGGCGTTGTGGACGCGAAGCTGACCTACCGCGGCATCAAGATCACCCTCGACGGAAAGGAGATCGAGACCGTGGACGCGAAGGGCAATTCCACGGAGGCGTTCATTATGAATGACAGCACCTATCTGCCCGTGCGCGCGATCGCGGAGGCGCTGGGCCTCGGCGTGCAGTGGGACGATGCGACGAGCACCGTCGTGCTCTACAGCGACCCGACGCTGCTGCGCGCCATCGTCGTCAATATGGGCAGCGAGAAGGGCGCGAGCATGCGCGATCCCGTCACGCTCGGCACCGAGGCGTATTACGCGAAGTATTATAAGCAGGGCAGCGCCGCTGAGGGGCTGAAGGCGATCATCGCCGCCGGCGAGTTTTACATCAACGGCACCGCCGTTCCCGCGGACGAGACCGAGTTCGACAGCTTCTATGCCGACGGCTACCGTCTCAACGGCACCGCCGTCCTCACCCGCGGCGAGGAGGGCAAGTGGAAGGCGACGAGCAAGCTGAAGGACTATGACACCTACGCCGAGGCTGCGCTCGCCGTCGTCACCGAGGGCAACCAGTTCAACGGGCAGGAGGTCGATCTCTTCGATAAGGACGGCGACGGCTATGCCGACCGTATCGAGATGCGCTATGTCTCCGCCGTCATCGTGAACGCCGTCACCGACCATGGCGACGGTACCGTCTCCCTCGACCGCGGCGCGGCGGCGGCGAACGACAAGCCCGTCGGCACCGAAAAGGTCTTCGACGGCGCGCTCTTCGCCGACGACACTTACCGCATCCCGAAGGAGTATTTCGACGAGACCATCGCCGAAGGCGACATGGCGCTCATCTGGTATGAGCAGGACAACCAGTCCTGGCACGCCGAGCGCGCCGTCGAGGTCCGCGACACGCTCACCGAGGCGGTCGACCACGACCACTACACCATGGGCGCGACGGTCTACGGCGACGCGATGAAGTTCTCGCGCGACAACCTGCCCATCTCCAACCGCAACGGCGAGTTCGCGAACGCCAGCATGTATTTCGGCTTCACGGGCAAAGCGAGCCTCTGGCTCGTGCCGACGCCCCACTCCGCCGTGAACGGCGCGCCCATCGGCTTCACGAGCGGCGACAACGCGAAGGCGAACCTCACCGCCGCCCTCGCCGCGGCGCAGCAGAAGCTCGATTCCGCAGCCGTCAGCGCCGACGGCAGCGGCCTCGCCGCCGGGGACAAGTGGGTCACGCAGGAGACCCACGACCAGCTCGCCGCCGCCATCGCCCGCGCCCAGACCGCGCTGGACACCGAGACCCGCGGCTGCATGCTCGATTATCAGGTCTACCTGCTCTACCTCACCCTCCACGGCAGCGCCAACGACATCGGCGCAAAATTCGCCGGGTACGATTACGTGGGGTTCGATAATCAGATCACGGAAGTCAAGTAAAAAGCAAGCCCATCCCCTCCGGGGACCGTCGAGGTCCCCGGAGGG
>CALJDB010000174.1 GCA_938023775.1 uncultured Clostridia bacterium | reverse complement strand
CGGCGGAGGGCTATGTCCATGGGCTGAACGGCGACGGTGCGACCGATCCCACCGTGACCGTTCTGAAGGCGGAGTCCCTGAAGGGCGAGACGATCGGGCTGATGTTTGCTTACGGCTCCCGCAGCTACTGCGCCGACGTGTCCCGCGGCACTTTCAATCGCGAGATCACCTCCGATTTCACCGGCGTCGCAGCCGGACTGATCGAGGAGGAGTTCGGCGCTCCCGCGCTGTTCTTCATGACCGCCGCCGGCGATCAGCATCCGGTCAAGGCGGCTATGACTGGCGCGTGCTCGCGGTCCAGGAGGGGCGGGCGCTGGTCCTCAGCGAAAAGATCCTCTCCGCGCGGGCGTATCACCCCGCCGGCGGTCCCGTCTTGTGGGCGGAGAGCGATATCCGCGCCTATCTGAACGGCGACTTCTATTCCTCCGTATTCACCGAGGAGGAAAAGTCGAGGATCATAGAGTGCGAGGTGGAAAACGAGTCGAACGGCAAGTACGGCACCGATACCGGAGAAAACACGGTCGACCGGGTATTTCTGCTCAGCATCAAGGAGGTCGAGGCTTATCTTCCCCGGAGCGCGGACCGGATCGCGCAGAACGCGGAGACCGGCGAGACGCTCCTCTGGTGGCTGCGCACGCCTGGCAAGTGGCGGGAATATGCCGCTGATGTCAGCGCGACCGGCTCGATCGACCAGCATGGCATCCTTGTGGTAGACGCGGGCGACAACGAAAGCACCGGACTTTCCGGAATGGCGGGCGATTACGCCAGCAGTGTGGACGGCGGCGTCCGCCCGGCGATGTGGATCAGCATCGACGCCTGACGCGCTCCGCTCCCCGCAAAAAAGAAGATCCCCCACAGATCCCCCGGTCCCGCTGCGGGCCGGGGGATCCTTTGCCGTTCTCTCCTCTTTGCCCCGGTTTTCTGCGCGAATTTCTTTACAAGCGGCGCAAAATACTGTATAATGATTTGATTTCAAAAATTTTTCGGGAGTTGGAGAAGATACCATGATCGAATTTGACGAATACAAGGGAAAGCTCAACAGCCTCAAGCCTGCGCTTGCGGAGCTTGGAGAGGCGCTGAAGCTGGACGACGCGCGGCGGGAGCTGGAGGAGCTTCAGGCGGCAACGGAGGCGGAGGGCTTCTGGAACGACGTCGCCGCGGCGCAGAAAAACCAGCAGCGCACGAAGCAGCTGCAAAACAAGCTGGACGGCTACGCAAAGCTCCAGAGCAGCTGGGAGGACCTCTACACCATCTGCGAGATGGCGATCGAGGAAAACGACGCCAGCATGCTCGACGAGCTGAAGACCGGCTTCGACGAGCTCAGCGAAAAGCTGGAGACAATGCGCCTCCAGACGCTCCTGACCGGCGAATACGACGCGAACAACGCCATCCTGACGCTCCATCCCGGCGCGGGCGGCACGGAGGCGCAGGACTGGGCGAGCATGCTCTACCGCATGTACACCCGCTGGACGGAGCGCCACGGCTTCAAGTACACCCTGCTCGACTGGCAGGACGGCGACGAGGCGGGCATCAAGTCCGCCACCATCAAGATTGAGGGCGAGAACGCTTACGGCTTCCTGAAGAGCGAAAACGGCGTCCACCGCCTCGTGCGCATCTCCCCGTTCGACGCCTCGGGCCGCCGCCAGACGAGCTTCGCCGCCGTGGAGGTCATGCCGGAGATCACGGACACGAGCGAGATCGAGCTGCGCGACGACGACATCAAGATGGACGTTTACCGCTCCTCCGGCGCGGGCGGGCAGAAGGTCAACAAGACCTCCTCCGCCGTGCGCCTGACCCACCTGCCGACCGGCATCGTCGTGTCCAGCCAGGTGGAGCGCAGCCACTTCCAGAACCTCGAAAACTGCAAGGAGATGCTGCGCGCCAAGCTCGCCGAGATCAAGGAGCGCGAGCACCTCGAAAAAATCAGCGACATCAAGGGCGTACAGATGAAGATCGACTTCGGCTCCGCCATCCGCAGCTATGTTTTCATGCCCTACACGCTCGTGAAGGACACGCGCACCGGCTATGAAAACGGCAACATCGGCAACGTCATGGACGGCGACATCGACGGCTTCATCAACGCCTACCTGAGCCAGAACGCGAAGAAATGAACGGACGGAAAGCAGCGGAAAAGCTGATTTTGCTCCTGCTGGTGATCGCGCTGGGCGCGGTCGGCTTCGTGCGCGCCCGCGCCGAGCGCGCCGCGGCGCAGCCGGACCCCGCGCCGGCAGTCACGCAGACCCCCGCACCGACCGCGGCGCCGGAGGAGACGGCGGAACCGACGCCGGAGCCCACCCCAACGCCCGAACCCACGCCGACGCCGGAACCGGAGGTTTTTACGCTCCACTTCATCGGCGACTGCACCCTCGCCTCCGCCATCGGCTTTCAGGGCGGTGCGAACGGCTACGACACGATCACCGGCGGCGACTTTGCCTATCCCTTCGCCAAGACGGTCGACATTTTCCGCGATGACGATTTCACGATGGCGAATCTGGAGTGCTGCCTCACGACCTCGACGGATATGCGTGCCAAGACCTTCACCTTCAAGACGAGCGCGGACTATGCGCAGGTGCTGAGCGAGGGCAGCGTGGAGTTCGTGACGCTCGCGAATAACCATGTCCTCGATTACGGGCAGCAGGGCTATGACGACACGAAGGCTGCGGTCGACGCCGTCGGCGTCGCTTACGCCGGGCGCGACGAGTGGACCGTTTACGAGACCGAGCGCGGGCTGCGCATCGGCGTTTACGCCGTCTCCTTCGGCACGGACGAGCAGATTCGCGCCGGGATCGCCGCCGTGAAGGACGCCGGGGCGGACTTCATCATCGCGGCGCTCCACTGGGGCGACGAGGGCAGCTACCGCGTGAACGACACCCAGCGCGCGCAGGGCCACCTCGCCATCGACGCGGGCGCGGACTTTGTCTACGGCAGCCACCCCCACACGCTCCAGCCGAGCGAGGAGTATAACGGACACTATATTTATTACAGCATGGGCAACTGGACCTTCGGCGGCAACACCAACCCGCGCGACAAGGACACCTTCATCCTCCGCCTGACGGTGGAGCGCGCCGCGGACGGCACGGTATCCGTCACGGAGCGGGAGGAGATTCCCTGCGCGTGCAGCGGCGAGACGGGCTGGAACAACTATCAGCCCGTGCTCTATGACAAAGACAGCGAGGGCTATCAGCGCGTGCTGAGCAAGCTGAACGGCACGTTCAGCGGCAGCGACCTCTCCATCGGCTATAACTACTCGAACAACGAATAAGACTGCGATATGAAAAAGCTTGTTACCGCCATCACGCTCGTGATCTTAGTGCTCGCCGCAGCCGCGGCGATCGCGCTGCTCCCGCGCACCGCAGCGGAGCCGGAGCCGACGCCGACGCCCACCGCCGCGCCGACCCCGACCCCGACGCCGACGCCGACGCCCGAACCCACGCCGGAGCCCACCCCGACTCCGACGCCGGAGCCGGAACCGGAATATTTCACACTCTCCTTCGTCGGGGACTGCACGCTCGCGAGCAGCCAGCACCACAAGGGGCTCTCCGTCGCGTTCGAGAACGTCGTCGGCGACGATTACGCCTATCCCTTCGCGGCGACGGCGCAGTATTTTGCGGACGATTATCTCAGCGCCGCAAACCTCGAAAGCGTGTTCACGACCGCGGAGCAGAGCTCCGGCGCGACCTTCGTGTTCAAATCCGACCCCGCGCTGGCGCAGATTTTGCCCGCGGGCGGCATTGAGTTCGTAACGCTCGCGAATAACCACGCGAACGACTATTTAGAGCAGGGCAAAGCCGACACGCGCGCGGCGCTGGACGCCGTCGGCGTCGCTTACGCCGGGGACGGCGAGAGCTATCTCTACCAAAGCGGCGACGGTCCCACCGTCGGTATTTACTGCGCGCTCTACCCGGAGCTCGGCAGCACCGGGACGGTCACGGCCGCCATCGCCGCGCTGCGCGAAGCCGGGGCGGACATCGTCGTCTTCGCGCCCCACTGGGGCTTGGAGGGCAGCTATCAGGTGACGGCGGGGCAGGAGACGCTCGGACGCGCCGCGATCGACGCCGGAGCAGACATCGTTTACGGCTGCCACCCGCACGTTTTGCAGCGCGCGGAGAGCTATAACGGCGGCTGGATCCTCTATTCCCTCGGCAACTGGAGCTTCGGCGGCAACACCGCCCCGCGCGACCGCGACACCGCCATCGCGCAGGCAACATTCCGCCGCGACCCGGACGGGAGCATCACGCTCGATTCCACGGCGCTCATCCCCTGCAAGCTCAGCGGCGCGGACGCCTATAACGACTACCAGCCCCAGCCGCTTGAGGAGGGATCCGAGGCGTATGACCGCGCGATGAGCAAGTTAGACGGGACGTTTACGGGACCGGATTTGTCCATCGACTACAGCGCGTTCCACTGAACTTCAACCGAGACCCGCTTCGCTTACGCTCTCGCTTGAAAAGGATTCACTCCGCTCAGCGCACGCCCCTTCGGGGCGCACGTTCCCCAAGGGACTAGCGCCGCAAAGCGGCGCGTCGCGCTCCGCGCAGAGTATTTTTTCGCACGCACGTGTCGCGCCGAAAAATGGATTTGACTCTATTCGCGCTGCGACGCGCCGTAGGCGCTAGTCCTTTAGGGCGGGCGCGAACTTAAGCGAGGCTTTTGAAAATTTGTCTGCGCTACCGCGCAGAACGCAAGTTTGATGCATTTATCCTTTAAAATACCCATACAAAGCAAAAAAGAGAGGGTGACTTGATTTGGCGAAATACTGCGCAAAATGCGGCAAGGCGCTGCCGGACGGCGAGGAGCTCTGCCCGGACTGCCACGTTCCCGCACAGGAGACGGACGCCGCGCTCTTTACCCGGATGACCGCCGAGACGGAGGTCTGGAAGGAGGACGACGGCGGCAAAAAGCCCAAGCGCGTCCGCCCCAAAGCCACGCGCAGCCAGAAGCAGAAGCTGCTCTACGGCGCGGCGGCGGTGCTCGCCGTGCTCGTCATCGCGGCGGCGATCTTGTTCGTCCAGCCCGGCGCACGCATCGGCCGCGCCATCCGCGCCGGCGACTATGACCGCGCGCTCACGATCTACTGGAACACCACCGACGCCGCCGCGGGAACGCGCTCGGCGCGGCTGGACAGCCAGATCCGCAAGGCGGCGGAGGATATCTGCGCCGCATTTTCCGCCCACGAGGTGGACGCCGAGACCGCGGCGCGCGAGCTCTCCCAGCTCGGCTCCTTCGGCGAGGGCGCGGCGGATATGCTCGAGGACGTTTACGCCTCCTTCCGCGCGCTGACCGCCTCGCGCGACCACCGCGACGCGGCGGACAAGCTGTTTTTGAACGGCGAATACCTCGCCGCGCGCGAGGAATATCTGCTCGTCATCGAAGCCGACGGCGACTATAAAAGCTCGCAGGAGCAGGCGGCGGTCTGCCTCGACAAATACGCCGAGAGCGTGCTCTCCTCGGCGGACGTCGCCATCCAGACCGGCGATTACGGCGCGGCGGTGCTCGCGCTCGAAGCCGGGCGCGACACGCTGGAGACCTATGAGACCTTCAGCGAAAAGCTCGACAGCAAGCTACTCGCCTGCCACGAGCTTTTGGAGCGCAGCACGCTGGAGGAGGCGGAAAATCTCGCCGCGCTCGCCGATTATCAGGCGGCGGCGGAGCTCCTGCGCCAGACGATGGAGCGCTATGACCACGAGACCGAGGCGATGCAGACCGCGATGGACGGCTATCTCGACGCCGCGGAGGACAAGCAGGCGAGCGACGCCGTGAAGCGCGCCGACGAGCTCTATGCCGGCGAAAATTACGCCGACGCCTTTGCGCTTCTGAAGGACGAAAACACCGCCCTCGGCGGCGAAAACGCGGCGCTCACCGCCGCGCTCGAGGCGCTGGAGAAGCGCTTCGCGGAGGATAAGGAGACCGAGGCGCGCGAAAAATACGATCATGTGCGCGAAAACCTGCCGGATGCCATCGCCATTCTGGACGCGGCGATTAAGGTCCGCGAGCTGCCCGAGCTTGAAGACGTGCGCGACGAGCTGCGCGCTTATCTGCCCGTCTCCCTCGCGGAGATGGACTATGCCGAAAAGGACGGCACGATCTTCCGCAGCGCCAGCACCTTCGAGAGTCTGGATGGCACGGAGTTCACGGACGGCTGGATCTTCGGCGCAAACGGCGCGAGCCTGACCTTCGACCTCGGCGGGAACTACGATCTCTTTACAGCCAGCCTCGCCGTGCGCCGCGAGGACACGGCGAACGCCAACGCCAGCTTCGAGCTCTGGCTCGACGGCGAGCGCATCTACAAGTCCGAGACGCTCTACCACTGGCAGACCGACCCCATCGCCGTAGAAGCCGACATCTCCGGCGGCAAGGAGCTGAAGATCGTCTTCATCGCCGACTACAACATCAGCACCCTCGACAACGGCTACTGCTACCACGGTCTCTGCACCCCGACGATCACAAAGAATCTGGATTCGCCTTACGAGAAGGCGGAATAGCAGAGCTCAACCGAGACCCGCTTCGCTGGGCTCTCGGTTGAAAAGGATTCACTCCGCTCAGCGCACGCCCCTTCGGGG
>CALJDB010000173.1 GCA_938023775.1 uncultured Clostridia bacterium | reverse complement strand
TACTGCTGATCGTGTTCATCCCCGGCCTCGCCACATGGCTGCCGAGCATGATGTGAGAAGGGAGGAACGACAAAATGGCTAAAGCGGCAAAGTTTTTTGAAAAGCTGACGCTTATTTTCGCAATCATCAGCGTGGCGTGCATCGTCTTTATGATGTTCTTCATCTCCGCGGACGTGTTCAAGCGCTGGTTCTTCTCCGGCGGCATTCCCGGCTCCTATGAGCTCGTCGAAATCGCGATGGCGATCAGCGCGTTCAGCGCCTTCTCTTACGCCCAGACCAAGCACGCCCACGTCCACGTTACGCTGCTCATCCAGTATTTCCCCCAGAAGCTGCGCTTTCTGAGCTACGCGCTGATGAGCCTCGTCACCACGGCGGTCATGTTCGCCATCTCCTTCGCGGCGATCCGCCAGAGCAATGCGGCGCTCGTGCAGAATATGCAGACGAACACGCTGCATGTGCCGATGTACTTCTTCTATGCCTACGAGTGCCTCGCCATGTTTGTCTTCGGCGCAACGCTCGTGTTCGATACCATTCGCTACTTTATGGCGATGTTCAACAAAAAGCTCGCGGAAGAAATTCAGGCCGACTGGACCTGAGAAAGCAAGAAGGAACAAAACTGAGGAGGAACCAATGTCTGATCTGAATGAAAAATACGACGAGATCGTAAATACCACAGTATGGTCGCCCGGTCCCGGCTGCCACGGCGGCTGCGGCGCAAAAATCTACGTCAAGGACGGCAAGGTCGTCAAGGTCGAGGGCGATACCTGCCATCCGTGGAACCAGGGGCGCAGCTGCTCGCGTCTGCTCGCAATGACGCAGTATCTTTACCACAAGGACCGCTTCCTTTACCCGATGAAGCGCGTCGGCGAGCGCGGCAGCGGCGAATTCGAGCGCATCACATGGGACGAGGCGTTCGACATCATCGAGAAAAAGTTCAAGCAGCTCAAGCGCGATTTCGGACCGGAGTCCGTCATCTTCGTGCAGGGCACCGGGCGCGATATCGGCGGTCCGATCTCTTACCTCTGCTATGCTTACGGCAGCCCGAACTGGTGCCAGCTCGGCCTCGCGGGCCAGTCCTGCTACACCCCGCGCCTCGGAGCTATGAGCATGGTCCACGGCGACCCCTGCGTCGCCGACTGCTCCCAGATGTTTGAAAAGCGCTATGACGATCCGCGCTGGGAGGTGCCGAAGTATATCGTCGTCTGGGGTCAGAACCCCGGCGTCGGCTGCCCGGACGGCTTTATGGGCACATGGGTCGTCGACTGCATGAAGCGCGGCAGTAAAATCATCTGCATCGACCCGCGCTGGACCTACTTCGCCTCCCACGCCGAGCATTTTCTCCAGATCCGCCCCGGCACGGACGCGGCGCTGGCGCTCGGCATGATCAACCTCATCATCGAAAACGACTGGTATGACCACGAGTTCGTGGAAAAGTGGTGCTACGGCTTCGACAAGCTCGCCGAGCGCGCGAAGGAGTATCCGCTCGACAAGGTCAGCAAGATCACATGGATCCCGGAGGACGTCATCTACGAGGCGACGAAGGCTTACGCCACGAACAGCCCCTCCGCCATCCAGTGGGGTCTGCCCATCGACATGTGCCCGGAGGGCACCACGGTCGCGCAGGCGATCGCCGACCTCTGGTGCATCACCGGCAACCTCGACGTTCCCGGCGGCAACGTCATCGCCCGCCCCGCCTTCGGCCTGACGCAGTATCCCTACGACACGCATCAGATGAAGGATATGTACGGCGAGGGGATCATGGAGATGATCAACAAAAAGCGCTGCGGAGCGGACCGCTACCCCTACCTCGCGAACTTCCGCGGCTGGGCGCAGCCGGACGTCGCCGTTGAGCAGATGATCTCCGGCGAGCCCTACCCCATCAAGGCGGCGTGGATCCAGACCGCGAACCTCATCGGCGGTCAGAGCGCGAACATGAACAAGCATTATAAGGCGCTGATGAACATGGAGTTCAACATTGTCGTCGACTCCCTGCCGAACCCGACGACCATGGCGGTCGCGGACATCATCCTGCCCGTCGCCACCTTCGCGGAGAAGGAGAGCTGGCGCGCGTGGTATGTGCCGCTCCAGATCATCCAGCCCGCCGTCCGCATCGGCGAGTGCCGCTCCGACTGGGAGATCAATCTGGAGCTCGCCGGGCGCTTCAACCCGGAGCTCGCGAAGAAGTATCCGAACTTCCAGGCCTACGCCAATGAGCGCATGAAGCCCTGCGGGATGACATACGAAAAGCTCTCGAAGGAGCATGGCGGCTGGGTCTATCCGGACCCGGAGGACCAGTCCGACTGCTCCGTGCCCTATCGCCGCTATGAGCGCGGCGTGCTGCGCCCGGACGGCAAGCCCGGCTTCCGCACCCCGACCGGCAAAGTGGAGCTCTATGCCACCCAGCACGAAAAATTCGGGCTCGACCCGCTGCCGTTCTATGTCGAGCCGCCCGAGAGCGAGGTCCGCACGCCGGAGCTCAACCAGAAATACCCGCTCGTGCTCGTCTCCGGACGGCGCAGCCCGGTGTATTTCCACTCCGAGCACCGCAATATCCCGTGGCTGCGCGCCTGCGACCCGTTCCCCGTCGTGGAGGTCCATCCCTCCGTGCTGAAAAAGCTCGGCATTGACGACGGCGAGTGGATCTGGGTGGAAAACGACCGCGGACGCATCCGCCGCAAGGTCAAGTCCAACCCGTCCATGCATCCCAAGACGGTCAGCGTGCCCCACGGCTGGTGGATCCCGGAGGCGGAGGGCAAGGGACCGAGCTACTTCAAGGCTTGGGAAAACCAAATCAACCTCATCATCCCGAACGACACGCAGGCATCCAGCGGCTACGGCGGCGGTGCATATAAGACCACGCTCTGCCGTCTGCGCAAGATCGAGCCCGGCGAGGGACCGATGACGCCGCCTGCCTACGCGGACAACGCCGATTTTCAGGAGGGCTATAAATAATGAGCAAATACGGACTGCTTTTTGACGCCCAGTACTGCGTGGGCTGCTTCGCCTGCACCGTCGCGTGCAAGCAGGAGAACCATTTTGACGCGGATACTTGGGGCATTAAGGTCAACGAGATGATTTACACCGAGCCGAACGGCAAGGTGATGGTCGAGTTTGCGCCTTATCCCACCGATCTCTGCACCCTCTGCGCCGGGCGCATCGCCTCCGGCGAGGACACCGTGCCGAGCTGCGTCCACCACTGCATGACGAACTGCATCCGCTTCGGCGAGATCAGCGAGCTCGTCAAGGATATGGAGGCAATGCCCCGCGCGATCCTTTACGCCGGGAAATAACTCGATAGTCTCATTTTTCTCCCTCTCTTCTAAGCGAAATCCCCCAAAAAGAAACCGGGCAGAGCCGAAAGGCTCTGCCCGGTTTCTTGTTCTTTTCAAGTCAGCAGCATGCGGTCGTTATCGAGATTCTTGCCGGAGTTCTTTTTGAACTGGGCGAGGAGATCGGCGACGGTGAGACCGCGGCGCTTTTCTCCGGCAACGTCGAAGATGATCGTGCCGGCGTCCATCATGATGGTGCGGGTGCCGAGCTCCAGCGCGGACTGCATGTTGTGGGTGATCATCAGGCAGGTGAGGCGGTTTTCCGCGACGATCTGCTTCGTGAGCGAGAGCACCTTTTCCGCCGTGCCGGGGTCCAGCGCCGCGGTGTGCTCGTCGAGCAGCAGCAGCTTCGGCGGGTGGAAGGTCGCCATCATCAGCGTCAGCGCCTGCCGCTGACCGCCGGAGAGCAGACCGACGGGCTGCTTCATCCGGTCCTCCAGACCCATGTCGAGCAGCGCGAGCCGGTCGCGGAAGGCGGCGCGGTCCGCGGCGGAAACGCGGCTGAGCCAGCCGCCATGCCCTGCGGCAAGGGCGAGGTTTTCCTCGATGCTCATCCCCGGCGCGCTGCCGCGCATCGGGTCCTGGAAAAGCCGCCCGATCATCTTGGCGCGGCGGTGGGAGGGGAGGAGCGTAATGTCCCGCCCGTCCAGCTCGATCGTGCCGGAGTCGGTCAGGAAGTCGCCGCAGACGGCGTTGAAGAGCGTGCTCTTGCCCGCGCCGTTTGCGCCGATGATGGCGATGAAGTCGCCGTCCGGAACGGAGAGGCTGAGGTCGTTCAGCGCCCGCCTTGCGTCGCCGGTGCCGGAATAAAAGGTCTTGGAAACATGACGCAGCTCAAGCATTTTCCCCGCCCTCCTTTCCGCGCCGGGCATCCATCCGGCGGCGCAGCAGCGGGAGTTGTCCCTTCAGATAGGGTCCGGAGATCGCGATAATCACGATGACGGAGCTCACGAGCTTCAGCATGCTCGCGGGCATATCGAAGCGCAGCGCCACGGTATAAACAAGGCGGAAGATGATTGCGCCGAGCACCGCGCCGACGGCGCGCAGCGTCACGCTGCGCTTGCCGGGGAAAATCGCGCCGATGAGCAGCGAGGCGAGCGCGATCGTGACCATGCCGGTGCCGATGTCGATGTTGACGGACTTCTGGCTCTGGGCGAGCAGGCAGCCGGAGAGCGCCGTGAAGGCGTTCGCGATGCAGAGCCCGACCGTCGTCGTGAACACGGGGTTGATGGAGGACGAGCGTACCATGTCCGGGTTGTTGCCCGTGGCGCGGATGGCGAGACCGAGCCGCGTCCGCAGGAAAAACGAGAGAAACAGCACAACGAGCACCACCGCCGCGAGCGCGACGAGCAGCTTATACTGCCCGGCGAGGGCGCTGCCCTTCAGCAGCGCCTGCACCTTGGTGAACACGGTCTCGGTCTTATTCATGTTGAGCAGGGAGGAGCCGCCCATGACGGCGATGTTGATGGAGTAAAGCCCGGTGTTGACGATGATGCCGGCGAGCAGGCTGTTGATGCCCATGCGCGTCTGCAAAAACGAGACGACGAAGCCGGAGACGATGCCCGCGCCCATCGCGGCGGGGATGGCGAGGTAAGGGTGGCCGGAGATCGCCACCACCGCACCGACCGCCGCGCCGAGCGTGAAGCAGCCGTCCGTGGAGAGGTCGCAGACGTTGAGCATGGAATAGCTGAGATAAAGCGCCAGCACCGTCAGCGCACTGATGAGCCCGAGCTCCAGCGCCGTCTGAACAAGGCCGAGTATCGCGGAAGCGGACATAGGGGATGTCCTCCTGTCTTAATTATAATAGGTGTCGCGCAGCGGGTCTCATTCGAAGCTCTCTGCCGTGGTGATCGGCTGCACCTTGGTGCAGTAGGGGGCGAAGGTCGCGGCAACGGTGTCGTAGTCGAGACCGAGGGCGGTGCAGGTCTCGGTGTTGACGGTGGCGGTGCCGTTATCGAAGGTCTTGACGGCGAGGGAAGCGGGGGCTTTGCCCTCGAGCAGGATCTCGGCGACCATGTCCGCGGTCTCCACGCCGAGGTTCGCGTAATCGACGCCGTAGCCAAGGAACGCGCCGTTGAGCGCGAAGGAGTCCGCGCCGGTGTAGTGCGGAACGCCCGCCTCGGCGAGCAGCTCATAGATGGAGAGCTCCGCGGTCATGACGGTGTTGTCCGTCGGGGTGAAGACGGCGTCCACGCCGTCGGCGGCGGCAGCCTGCGCCGCGAGGATGATTTCATCCACGGTCGTGCCGGTGTATTCCTTGTAGGCGACGCCCTTATCTTCCAAATACGCCTTCGCCGCCGCGATCGGGGTGGTGGAGGAGTCCTGACCGACGTTATAGAGCAGACCGATCATGTCGGCGTCCGGGTCCTGCGCAAAGATGAGGTTCATAATGCTCGCAGTGTCCAGATAGTCGGAGGTGCCGGTGATGTTCGCGCCGGGGGCTTCGAGGCTCTCGACGAGCCCGGCGGAGAGGGGATCGGAGACGGCGGAGAACACGACGGGGGTCTCCGTGCCCTCGGTCGCGGTCTGCATCGCGATGGCGACCGGGGTCGCGACGCCGATCATCAGGTCAACGCTGTCCGCCTGGAAGTTCGCGACGATCTGGCTCAGGACATTCGCGTCCGCGTTGCAGTTATCGTAGAGGATCTCGAAGCTGACGCCCTTGTCCTCGCCGATCTCGTCGAGGCGGGTGCGGATGTTGTCCACGATCTGATTGAGCGAGGCATCGTCCACATAGTTGCAGAGCCCGATCTTGTAGGTCTCGATGTCGTCCACAGCGTCCGGCGTGTCTGTCACCTTGGGGGAGTCGGAGCCGCCGCAGGCGGCGAGGGCGAGGAGGGAAACGGCGGCAAGCGCGCCGGCGAAGAGCTTTTTCAGAGACTTTTTCATGATGACAATTTCCTTTCTTTTTATGTCGGTGAGTTGTTGTTTGGATTTTGTGCGTGACGGTCGGAGCAGGTGCGCCATCGCCGCCATCGCTTGGTGTAAAGCTTCATAAGTATCAGGTCCTTTCTTTCGGGAAAAACAAAAGATCCCGTCCGCAGCGAAAAGATGCTCGTCTTTTCGCTGGGACAGGATCTTGGTAAACAAATTATCCTGCGGTGCCACCCGGCTTGGCGCGTTTCCCGCACCCTCTTTGCGCATACCCGTTTGATATGCCGGCGTTTGCTCACGGAGCGCCTTCTCCGTCTCACATACTCGGAGGCTTTTTCCTAAAGCTTCCTTTCCGCTCGCCCTCGG
>CALJDB010000172.1 GCA_938023775.1 uncultured Clostridia bacterium | reverse complement strand
TGCACTACAAGGTCAAAAAACTCACCGGCTTCGACCGCGAGCGCCTGGCCGCCGGAGTGAGCTTTCCGGAAGCGCTGGCGCAGTTTCGCGCCTGGTGCGGTGACGATGTGACGTTTCTCACCTGGGGCTGCGACGATCAGGGCATCCTCGAGCAGAACATCATCATCCACGATCTCGACTGGGACTGGATCGCGGGCTGGGTCAATCTTCAGCTTATCTATAACCTCCAGACCGGCGGCGACCGCAATCAGAAGGCGCTTTCCACCGCAATGGAGCACTTCGGCATCGAGCAGACCCGCGTCGCCCACGATGCGCTGGGTGATGCCTACAACACCGCGCTCGTCTGCTCCCGGCTCGATATGGAGAGCGGCCTCGCCGCTTACGGCGGACTGCTGCACCAGCTTGCGCTCAAGATCAAGCGCGCCGAGACCGCCGGGGAGAGTCCCGAAGCGCTCGAACACATCAGCTTCCCCGGCTACGAAAGCCGCAACGCCGCCTTCGACGACGAGGCGCTCACCGCGCTCCGCTGTCCCGTCTGCGGCGCGGAGATGGAGACGCATCGCTGGGTCAATCAGGGCGACCGGCGCTATATGAACCTCGCCACCTGCCCGGAGCATGGAAACTACCTCGCGCGCGTAAAGCTCCGCCAGTGCGAGGACGAAACGTGGACCGCGAACCGCATCCTCTATCAGGCGGACGAGGGGATGAGCGAGTTTTATAAGACCAAATCCGTCCAGTGCCGCAAGCGCTCCCGCCGCCGGCGGAAAAAGAGCGGCAGAACCGGGACGGCTGCACCGCGGGAGGAAAACGCAGAATGAAAAAAAGATGGATCGCAGTCATTCTGACTGCCATGACCCTCGCTGCGCTGCTCGCCGGCTGCGGCGGCGCGGCAGAGAAGCCGTCCGGCACGCTGGACACCCCAACCCCGACCGCGCAGCCCACGGAGGCCCCGGAGGAAACCGCAGCGCCGGAGGAGACCCCTGCCCCGGATGAGACGATGCTCACCCTCGGTACCATTCAGGGCGGGAGCTACGAAAACGAAACGCTCGGCATCGGCGCAGAATTTGACAGCGACTGGCTGATCGCCGACCGCGAGGAGCTGAACGCCCTCGGCGGCCTCGCCGCGGAGGTCATCACAGATGAGGAGCTGCGCGCCGCGATGGAAAAGGCGGATTATTTTTACGACCTTTACGCCCGCACGGAGGACAACGCGCTGCTGGTGCAGCTCGTGTTCGAAAAGCTGAACGCCGTCGCCGCGGCGCTTTATGACGAGGACAAGTATGCCGACGCCGTGAAGGACCAGATCGCGGACTCCTTCGCCAAGCAGGGTGCGAAAAGCTGCGATGTGGAAAAGGTGACGCTCGATTTTGCCGGCGCGGAGCGCACCGCGCTGAACATCACGGTGGAGTTTGAAGGCGGCTTTGTCTATGAAAAGGCCATCTTCTTCCAGACCGGCGGCTACATGGCAACGCTGACGCTGATTTCCAGCCAGAGCGATTTTACGGACGATATGACTGGTCTGTTTTTCGGACTGGACGACTGAAAGTACCGAATAAAAAAGCAGCTTCTGCCGCGGATGGCAGGAGCTGCTTTTTTTCCGCATAAAACGCCCTCCGCGCGGAAAACTAAGCGCAAATTCAGGAAACGGAGGGAACTTCCTTTATGAAAAAACTGCTTATCCCCGGCTCGCTGCTGCTCAGCTTTGCGCTCGCGATGGCGCTGCTGGTCTCCGCCGTCTCCGGCGCGCCGGTGGCGGAAAACTTGGAGCTCGAGACTTACCGCGGCGTGTCCATCGGCGGCAATCTCTCCGCCAAGACCGCCGACGGCGGCGCCGTCACCTTCGAGATTACGACCGACCCGGTCAAGGGCAGCGTCGACCTCGACCCGGACGGTCACTTTGTCTACACCCCGCTCGACGGCAAGCGCGGCCGCGACTATTTTGGCTACAAAGCCATCGATGCCGACGGCGTGCGCTCGCAGGAGGCGACCGTCATCATCAAAATTCAAAAGCAGAAAAGCAAGATCACCTATTCCGACACGACCGGACTCGACTGCGCTTACGCCGCGGCGAAGCTCGCCGAGGAGGACATTTATGTCGGCGAGTGTCTCGCCGGAAGCTATGTGTTCTCGCCGGAGCAGCCCGTGAGCCGCGAGGAATTTCTGGCGCTCTGTCTGCGCTGCACGGGAGCCGAGCCGCTCCGCGGCGTGCGCAGCACCGGCTTCGGCGACGACGGCGACATCGGCGATTGGGCGAAGCCCTATGTCAGCACCGCGCTGCTTTGCGGCGTTGTTTCCGGCTACGCATCGGACACCGGCGCCGCCGTGTTCCGCCCGGACGAGCCCATCACCGCCGCCGAAGCCGCTGCGATGCTCGACCGCGCTGCGGCGCTGACCGACGCCGTCGCCGCGTGGTTCGGCTTCGACGACGCCGTCCCCGCGTGGGCGCGCCAGTCCGCGGCGAACGTCTCCGCCTGCGGTCTGCTCCCCGGCGGCTGCTCCTTCACCGACGAAACGCTGAGCCGCGGCGACGCCGCCGTGATGCTCGTGCGCACAATGGCGCTCTTAGAGGAGCGATAACGAAAAACGCGCGTATCGCAGACCGTTTTCAGTCCGCGATACGCGCGTTTTTATTTGACCTTCAGCTTATCCGCAAGCCCCTCGTCGGCTTCGGCGGCTATGGTGGAATAGTCCGTGTAGACCACCATGCCGGGCAGGACTCCGGCGGGCTTTTTTACGAATTTCACGCGGGTGTAGTCCACCGGGACCTTGCCGCCGGCGCTTGCTTGGGAGTGGAGCGCGGCGAGGGACGCCGCCTCGGCGAGCGTCTGCGCGCCGACCTCCGCGCCCGCGCAGCGGACGATGACGTGGCTTCCGTGGATCTTCTGCGTGTGGAGCCAGAGGTCGCCCTTGTGGGCGGTCTTGAGCGTCAGGCGGTCGTTCTGGACATTGCTGCGCCCGACGAGAATCTCAACGCCCTCACTCGAACGGTAGCGCAGCGGCGCGGCTTCCTTTTCGCGCTGCTTCCCGGCGCTCTTCTGGCGGCGGACATAGCCCGTCTGCTCCAGCTCGCGGCGGATTTCGGCGACGTCCGCGCCCGCGGCGGCGCGGTCGAGCTCATCGAGCACGCTCGCGAGATAGTCCGCCTCGCGTCGGCTCTCTGCGAGCAGGCGCGTCAGGTATTCCTCCGCGGTCTTGGCTTTGGTGTAAGCCTTGTAATACGCCGCAGCGTTCTGCTGGGCGCTCTTGCGCGGGTCGAGCGGGACCACGACGGTCGGGCAGCCCTCGGCGTAAAAATCCTCGACCTCGAAGCTTTTCGCGCCCGGCTTCGGCGCGCGGTAGAGATTTGCGGTGATGAGGTCGCCCCAGCGGCGCTTATCCTCGCGCTCGCCGGCTTTTTTCAGCTCCGCGGTCTGGAGCGCGATCTTCTTCACGGCGCGGTCGTGGGCGTTTTTTACGGTCTTGCGCAGCGCGGCGGTGCGGCGGCGCATCTCCTCCGCCTGACTCCGGCGGGTATAAAAGGCGTCCAGCAGCGCGGAAAAGCTCGGAAAGCGCTCGCGCTCCATCGCCGCGCCGTACTGCGTGATGGGCATAAAGCTGAAATCGCGGGGTTTTCCTCCCCCCTCCTCCAGCAGCATCCACGGCTCAAAATCCCCGGCATCGACGCGCGCGGCGAGCGCGTCCATCTCGTCCGGCAGACGCGCATCGTCTCCCCCGCAGCGGCTCACGATCTCGCGGCAGATGAGCGGCGAGAGGGCGGAAAACGAGTCCAGCAGCCACTTGTCCGCCGGGCGGGACTCCTCCCGCCCGGCAAAGGCGGCGCGGCGCTCCGCGCTTGTCAGGCTGAAAAAGTCCGGCTTTCCCTCCCGCAGCGGAAGGCGGTAAATGAGCCCCGGCAGCACCTGCCGCAGGGCGCTCATGTCCGCATCCACGCGGCGGAGGGAGTCTAAAATATGCCCGTCCCCGTCGCACAGAATGAGGTTCGTTCCCCTGCCGATCATTTCGAGCACGAGGGTCTTTTTCACGCTCTGCCCCATCTCGTCGAGGGCGTCGAGGTGAAAGAGCAATATCCGCTCGCGCTGCGGCTGGTCGAGCTCCGCGATGCGCGCGCCGATGAGATGCTTGCGCAGCAGCATGCAGAACATCGGCGGCTGGGCGGGATTTTCAAAGCTTGCGTCCGTCAGGTGCGCCCGCGCGCAGCCGACGCCGCCGCAGAGGACGAGACGGCGGTTTCCGGCGGGACCGTGGAGGCTCAGCAGCACGGTGTCGCGCTCCGGCTGCTGCACCTTGTCGATCTTCGCACCCACAACGGCGGGGCGCAGCTCCGCGGCGAGCGCGGAGAGGGTGATGGAATCAAGTGGCATCGGTCGTTTCCTTTTCCTGCGTTTCACCCGCAATGGCGGCGGCGAAAAGCTCGTTGATGCGCGCGTGCGCGCCGTTTAAGTAAAGCCAGCCGAAGAGCGTTTCGAGCCCTGTCGCGGCGTGGTAATCGCGCAGCGCGGCGTTTTTCGGCACGGAGTTGACGCGGGTGTTGCGCCCGCGGCGATAGACGGCGGTCTCCTCCTCCGTGAGCCGCGGCAGCAGACGCTCCATCGCCCGCGCCTGTGCCGGGGCGCTCACGAAGGCGACCGTCTCGCGGTGGAGGCTCTGGTTCGTCTGCTCGCCGCGGCAGACAAGATAAGAGCGCACGAGCAGCTCATAAACGCAGTCGCCGATGTGGGCGAGCCCCAGATTGCTGAGCGCGCCGATCTCCCCCGGCGTCAGGTGAATGTTCAGATAATCCGTCATGCTTCCGGCTCGCTCCATTCCTCGACCGGCGCGTCCTCGCTCTGGATGTCGCCGAAGCTCAGCTGGTCGTCGCTGTGCGGGGCGATCGGGGCTGTGCCGTGAATATTCTGCATCTCCTGCCACTGCTCGCGCGTGATGAGGATCTTGCGCGGCTTGCTGCCCTCGAAGGGTCCGACGACGCCGATCTCCTCCATTTGGTCCACAATGCGCGCGGCACGGGAGTAGCCGAGCTTTAAGCGGCGCTGAAGCATGGAGACGCTCGCCTGCTTGGTCTCGAAGATGACCTCCACCGCCTGCGGCAGCATCTCGTCGAAGTCGCCGCCGGCGTCGGGCTCGTCCACGCTCTCGGCGTGGGCCTTGTCGCTCTTTTCCTCCGCCGCCTTTTCGATCGTGGAGATGATCTCCTCGTCGTAATTTGCCTCGCCGTTCTGCTTGATGAAGTAACGGAAATCCTTAGCCAGCTCCGGCGCGGAGAACACTGCCGCCTCGCCGAAGAGAAGGCCCATTTTCGTGCCGCCGATCGTGAACACTTCGCACATGTGCGCCATGTCCGCGAGCGTATAGTCGCACACCGGGCTGTAGAGCGCGGCGCCGAGACGCGCGCCGTCGATAAAGAGCGGGAGATGGCGCGCTTTGCACACGGCGTGGAGCGCTTCCAGCTCGCCGCGCGTGTACACGGTGCCGAACTCCGTGGGGTTCGAGATGTACACCATGCCCGGCTGTACCGTGTGCTCAAAGCTCGCGTCGGCGTAATGCGCGCGGCAGAGCTCCTCAACCTGCGCGGCGGCGATCTTGCCGTCCGTGTTCGGTACGGTCAGCACCTTGTGGCCGGAGTTTTCGATTGCGCCGGTCTCGTGCGCGGCGATGTGGCCAGTGTCCGCCGCAACGACGCCCTGATGGGGGCGCAGGATCGAGGCGATCACGGTGCGGTTGACCTGCGTGCCGCCGACGAGGAACTGCACCTCGCCCTCCGGCAGTTCGCAGCGCTCGCGCAGCAGGGCGCGGGCGGCTTCGCAGTGGGGATCCTCTCCGTAGCCGGGGGTCTGCTCGCCGTTCGTTTCGATCAGGGCCCGGAGCACATCGGGATGCGCGCCTTCCAGATAATCGCTTTCAAACCGTTTCATCATATTCCATCCTCAGCAAAAATCGTTCTTTGTTTTCTGCGGTTCCCCGCACATACAGAGTACTCCCGCTGAGCGAATACGTCAACTCCGATTCTGTGCCGCGCGGCAATTCTTTCCGATATTCGATCCAGACGCTGCGCAGCGTATGCGTGCGTGCGAACTCCTCCGGCAGCAGATCCTGTCCCCAGCGGAGATACAGACAGTTGTTGAGATGGCCGTTTCCGTCGGTCTCGGCGTCGGTCACGCGGCGGGAGCTGTGCTCCGGCAACGCGCAGGGGAAGGGGATGGGCTTGAACGCCGCGGGCAGCTCACCCTCAACGGTCGTGCGCGAAACGACGGCCCAGGCGTGATCTTTGGTGAGCGCACGGCTCTCGATATCCATGATGACCCAGATCGAAACGGCGTAGAGCAGCGCCGCGCCGTCCTCGCCGGCGATCCGGTAGTGCCGCCAGAACAGCCCGTGCGACTGCCGCCCGACCCATGTGTCGAGAAACACGCGCTCGCCCACGGCGGGCAGCCGGGAAATACGAATCTCCGTGCGCGCGAGCGCCCAGAAGCAGCCCTTCGTCACGGCGATCTCCTGCCCGACGCCGAGCGAGGCATGGTGTACCGCGGCGATCTCCTGAAAGCGGTGGGCGAGCGCGTCGGGCCGGACGCGG
>CALJDB010000171.1 GCA_938023775.1 uncultured Clostridia bacterium | reverse complement strand
CCCCGCCGCAAACGTATCAAACCGCTTGCGCACTTCATCGAGGTCGTAGTTGATAACGCGGTCGAAGCTGTCTTGGCGGAGCATGTCGCGGACGAAGCGAGCGCCGAGGTAGTAACCGGTGTCGGGGTGCTCCTCGAAGCGCACCCAGTCGCCGAAATAGCGCTGGGTCTCCGGCGTCATCGCGGCGAGGTCGCGGCGGAAGGCGCGGCAGATCGCCGCCGCGTTTTCGTCGCACCAGCGCTTCCAGCCGCCGCGGTCCTGATGAAAATAGTCCCTGTCGCCGAGGACCTCCTGCTCGAAGACCATCGCGGCGCCCTCCGTGAAAAGCTGCCAGAGAAACCGATCCGGCAGCGCGTCGGTCTCGCAGGCGAGGCGCCCGTACTGCGCCTGATACACGTGCCCCAGCTCGTGGACGATGAGCCCGGTCATGGAGTTGATGTCATACCAGCCGAGCTCCAGAATTTTCTCGATCCCCAGCAGCACGGCGGTTTTTCCGCCGAGCTCCGTGACCCAGCCGGCGCCGCAGCAAAGTCCGAGATACAAAACGACGTCCACGTCCACGCTCTTGCCGAATGCGGCGATGATGCGCCCATCGAGCCCCTCCGTGACCTCGCGGAACGAGCGCAGCGCCCGCTCCAGCTTCTCCGGCTCCGCGGGCACGGCGTTCAGCACCGGCAGAAAGTATGCTTCCCACGAATACCCCGCGTCCATGGTCTCCTGTGCGTCGCGGAGGCAGAGCTCCCGCGCGCCGGGGACGCGCGCGTCGATGTATTCACGCCATTTTGCGAGGTCGAACTGTCCGTCGGTATAGCAGGCGGCGAAGCCGTCCGCCGTGTTGATGATTTCCATGATGTCTTACTCCTCGCCCTCGCCGTCGCCCAGCAGACGGGCGGCGTCCTCCTTCGGGAGGGTGGAGACGCTCTTGAGCTTGCGGTTGATCTGGCGCGTGCGGACGCCGACGAGCTTGTCGAGTTCCTTGCTCGTCTGCTCGATGCGTGTCTGCGCGGCTTCGAGGACGGTGCCGAAGGTCTCGAACTCGGTCTTGACCGCGCCGAGCACGGTCCAGACCTCGCCGGAGCGCTTCTGGATGGCGAGAGTGCGGAAGCCCATCTGGAGGCTGTTCAGCAGCGCGGCGAAGGTCGTGGGTCCGGCGATGTTGACGCGGTACTGGCGCTGGAGCGTGTCCACGAGCCCCATGCGCACGACCTCGGCGTAAAGCCCCTCGAACGGCAGGAACATGATGGCGAAATCCGTCGTGTTCGGCGGGTCGATATACTTGTCGCGGATATCCTTGGCGCAGCCCTTGATGCGCGTCTCCAGCGCCGCCTGCGCCGCGGCGATGACGGCGGGGTCGCCCGTGTCGTAAGCGTCCACGAGCTGGGAGTAAGTATCGCCGGGGAACTTCGCGTCGATGGGCAGATAGACGCCCTGCCCGTTCTCGCCGGGGAGCCGGATGGCGAACTCCACGCGCTGGGTCGAGCCCGGCTTCGTGACGACGTTTTCCTCATACTGCTCCGGGCTCAGCAGCTCCGCGATAATCGCGCCGAGCTGGTATTCGCCCAGAATTCCGCGCGTTTTGACGTTGCTCAGCACCTTCTTGAGGTCGCCGACGCCGCTCGCGAGCGTGCGCATCTCGCCGAGCCCGGTATAGACCTCCTGAAGCCGCTCGTTCACGAGCTGGAAGGACTGGGTGATGCGGTCGTTCAGCGTTTTTTGCAGCTTCTCGTCCACGGTCTGGCGCATAAGGTCGAGCTGGCTGTGGTTGTCGCGCTGCATCGTTTCGAGCTGACCCTGCACCGTGGCGCGGATGGCGTCCAGCGCGGTGCGATTGGATTCCGAGAAGGTGCGGAACTGCTGGTTGATGGCGGTCGTCTGCGCCTCGGAATAGGTCTTCATCGTCGTCTGCACAAGCGCGGAAAGCTCCGCGCGGGCGGCGCGGTTTTCCTCACGCAGTGCGCTTTGCAGCGCCTCCGCCGCCTCCGCCTGCCGCCGCGCGGTCTCCGCCGCAACGGTCTCGGCAAGCACCGCGGGGTCGAGCTTGCTAAGCTGTTTCCGGCTGCCGAGCGCAACGATGAGCCCCGCCGCAGCGGCGGCGAGCGCCAGAACGGATACAATTAAAATAGCAATCGTCATGCCTTTTCCTCCTCCAAAATGCGCAGCGCCTCGGCGCGCAGGCATCGCCCCGTCTCCGGGTCGAGCTCAAAAAGCGCCGCTTCAAGCTTGCACGCGCCGCCCGCGCTCGCGTAGCGCCGGGGCGGGTCGCCTAAGAATTTGCCGATGCTCTGGTCCACGGCGATGCCGAGCACGCTGTGCGCCGGGCCGGTCATGCCGAGGTCGGTGATGTAGCCCGTGCCGCCGGGCAGCACGCGGCAGTCCGAGGTCTGCACATGCGTGTGGGTGCCCCAGACGGCGCTCGCCCTGCCGTCCAGAAAATAGCCCATCGCGAGCTTTTCGCTCGTGCCCTCGGCGTGGAAGTCCACGAGCGTCAGCGGGACGGGGTTGTCCGCCAGGATGTTGTCCACGACGACGAAGGGGTTATCCGTGTTCGCGTCGAGCGTGAAGCGGCCCATCGCGTTGACGACACATATCTTGCCGAAGGGCGCTTCGTAAATGCCGAAGCCCTGCCCCGGACACTGCGGCGCGAAGTTCGCCGGGCGCAGGCAGCGGCTCGTGCGCGCCAGATAGTCCTGAAGCTCCGTGCGCGTCCAGGTGTGGTTGCCGAGGGTGATGACGTCCGCCCCGGCGTCGAAGATTGCCTCGCACTGCGCCGGCGTCGCGCCGACGACGTTGGCGTTTTCGCCGTTCACGACCGTGAAGTCCACGGCGTATTTTTTCTGCACGCCGCGCAGCCGCCGCCGCAGGAAGTCCAGCCCCGGCTTCCCGCAGACGTCGCCCACGGCGAGAATGTTGATGCTCATGCTTTTCTCTCTGCCTCGATTCAAAAATTTTTTGGATTGCTCCATTTTACCATGATTTTGCCCGCGCGCGCAACACATACTAAGGCTGCGATCTTCAAAAAAAGGAGGAAAACGCGATGAAATTTCTGAAAGGTATGGGCGCGGGGCTCCTCGTCGGCGCCTGCCTCGGCATGACGGTCGCGAGCGACAACAGAATGTGCCGCCGCCGCGTAAAAAGCGCCATGCGGAGCGTCGAGGACTTCCTCGCCGAGCTCGGTCTTTCCCTGAAATTCTGAAAAAGCGCAA
>CALJDB010000170.1 GCA_938023775.1 uncultured Clostridia bacterium | reverse complement strand
TCGATGCGGGTGATGAGGCTGCGGGCGTTTTTGTAGTTCGTGATGTAGGTCGGGTCCTCGGAGAGGATGTAACCCACAAGCTGGTTGATGGGGTTGTAGCCCTTCACAAGCAGCGCGTCATAGACGGAAGACATGATCTCTCTGATCTCGGTCTTCGTGTCGATGGTGGTGAATCTTCTCGTTGCGTCTTCCATCTTGGGTGCTTCCTCCTTCGTTTTGGCTTTGGTAAGATACACCCTTATATTATACCAAAATTTCGGAAGTGTAAAGCGCTCCAATATTACGATTCTGTTACATTTTCTCCGCGCGGCATCAACGGATGACCGCGCCGTGGTCGGCGTTGAGCCCGCCCAGAATGGCGGCGACGGTCTCGTCCGCGTGGTCGGCAGTGAGCGTCTGCTCCGCGTCGCGCATCGTGAGGGCGAAGGTGACGGACTTATAGCCCGGCAGGATCGGCGCACCGCGGTAAACGTCCACAAAGCGAACGGATTCGAGATATCTGCCGCCGTGGGCGCGGATGGCTTCGGTCAGCTCGCCGACGGTCTTGCCCTCCTCACAGACAACGGAGAGGTCGCGCGTGACAGCCGGGAAGCGGGGCAGCGGCGTATAGACCGGCTCCGCGCCGCGGGCGGCGAGCAGCGCGCCGAAGTCGAGCTCCGCGCAGTAAATTTCCTCATCCACGCCGTAGTTTTTCGCGACGAGCGGGTGAATCTGACCGAGCACGCCGAGCAGTGCGTCCCCGGCATAGACCGCGGCGCAGCGTCCGGGGTGGTAGGACGGGTTTGCCGTCTCCGGGACGAAGCGCACGCCCTGCACGCGCAGCGCGGCGAGCAGCTCCTCTACGGAGCCCTTGAGCTTATAGAAGTCGATCCCCGCGCCGTAAGCGCCGAGGGAGAGCATTTTCGGCTCGTCGGCAAGACCGTCCTCGCGCTTGAAGTAGACGCGGCCGAGCTCATAGAGCCGGACGGCGGGATTGCGGAAATTGAAGTTCCGCGCCACGATCTCCAGCATGGAGGGCAGGATGGTCGTGCGCATGATGGAGGTGTCCTCGCCGAGCGGGTTCAGAATTTTGAGGCTGTCGCGCCGCGGATCGTCCGCCGCCCAGCCGATCTTGTCGTAATAGGTCGGGCTGATGAAGGAATAGGTGATGATCTCGTCATAGCCCATGGCGCGGCAGCATTCGCCGGCGGCGTTCTCCGCCTTCTGCACCGGCGTGTAGCCGCCGGAGGTGGTGTCGCCGCGCATGAGGGTGGTCGGGATGTTGTTGTAGCCATGGAAGCGGGCGACCTCTTCGGCGAGGTCCGCCATACGCAGCACGTCGCCGCGCCACGACGGGACCGTCACCTGTCCGCCCTCGACGGTGAAATCGAGCTTGCGCAGGATGCGCGCCATCTCGTCGGCGGAAACGTCCGTGCCGAGCAGGGCGTTGATCTTTGCCGGCTCCAGCGGCAGCACGGTCGGCTGCGGCAGGGCGTTGCAGACGTCGATCACGCCGTCCACGACCTCGCCCGCGCCGAGCAGCTCGACGAGCTCGCAGGCGCGCTGGACTGCCGGGAGCGTGTTCATCGGGTCGAGACCCTTCTCGAACTTGGCGCTCGCCTCCGTGCGCATGCCGAGCGCGAGCGCACCGCGGCGGATGCAGGTTCCGTCGAAGCAGGCGGACTCGAACACAACGTCCGCCGTGTCGGCGACGATCTCGCTGTTCTCACCGCCCATGATGCCCGCGAGACCGACGGCGCGCGTCTCGTCCGCGATGACGAGGTGATTGGCGTTCAGTTTTCGCACGTTGCCGTCGAGCGTGGTGAGCTCCTCGCCCTCCGCCGCACGGCGGACTATGATGTGACCGCCCTGCACATAGCGGTAGTCAAATGCGTGCATCGGCTGACCGTATTCCAGCATGACATAGTTTGTGATGTCCACGATGTTGTTGATGGGGCGGACGCCCATCGCGCGAAGGCGCTCGCGCATCCACTTGGGGGAGGGGGCGATCTTCACATTGCGCACCATGCGCGCCGTGTAGCGCGGCACGAGGTCCGCCGCCGGGGTTTCCACACGCAGCAGGTCTTCGAGCTTGCCCTCCGCGCCGCCGCGCACCTCCGGAATATGCAGGCGCAGCTCCGCATCAAAGGTCGCCGCCGCCTCGCGCGCAAGACCGATGACGGAGAGGCAGTCCGGGCGGTTCGGCGTGATCTCAAACTCGACGACGTGGTCGTCGAGGCCGACGGCGGTGCGGATATCCTCGCCGACGGTGAGTCCGGCGAGCTCCGGATCGTCGGACAAAATCCAGATGCCGTTTTCGTATGCAGTGGGGAAGTCGCGCTGCTCCAGCCCCAGCTCCGCGAAGGAGCAGAGCATGCCGTTGGACGCTTCGCCGCGCAGCGCACCGGCGTGAATTTCCTTGCCGCCGGGCAGACGCGCGCCGTCCAGCGCCGCGGGGACCAGGTCGCCCGCCTTGACGTTCTGCGCGCCGGTGACGATCTGGATGGGCTCCGCCGCGCCGACGTCGATGATGCACACCCACATGTGGTCGGAGTTTTCGTGGCGGTGCAGCTCCAGCACCTTGCCCACGACGACCTTTTCAATCTCCGCACCGAGATCGGTCCAAGTCTCCACCTTGGAGCCGGAGAGGGTCATGTCCTCGGCAAATTCCTTATCGCCGACCGTGACGGTGACGAACTCGTTCAGCCATTTTCTGCTCAGATTCATGTCTTCTCACGCTCCCTTCTCAAAACTGCTCCAGGAATCTGACGTCGTTTTCAAAGATGAGACGCAGATCGCTGATGTTGAACCGGCGCATGGCGATGCGCTCGAGACCGAAGCCGAACGCCCAGCCGGAATAGACCTCCGGGTCGATCCCCGCCATCTCCAGCACATGCGGGTGGATCATGCCGGCGCCCAGCACCTCGATCCAGCCTTCGCCCTTGCAGGTCGGGCAGCCGGCGCCGCCGCACTTGTGGCACTGCACGTCCATCTCGCAGCTCGGCTCCGTGAAGGGGAAGTGGTGGGGGCGGAAGCGGGTGACGGTGCCCTTGCCGTAGAGCTTTTCCATGACGAGGTTCAGCGTGCCCTTCAGGTCCGCCATCGTGACGCCTCTGTCGATGACCATGCCTTCCACCTGATGGAACATCGGGGAGTGGGTGGCGTCCACCTCGTCCTTGCGGTAAACGCGGCCCGGCGCGATCATGCGGATGGGCAGCGGCATCGTGTCCATCGCGCGCACCTGCATCGGGGAGGTCTGGGAGCGGAGCATGACGCGCTCGTCGCCCGTGAAATAAAACGTGTCGGACCAGTCGCGGCTCGGATGGCCCTCCCCGGCGTTCAGGCGGTCGAAGTTCAGCTCGCTCAGCTCCACTTCGGGACCGTCCAGTACGGTGAAGCCCATGCCGATGAAGATCTCCTTGATCTCGTCGAGCGCGATATACATCGGGTGCCGGTGGCCAAGCGCGTGCTTGTCGCCGGGAATGGTGACGTCCAGCGTCTCCGCCGCGAGGCGGAGCTCCATCGCTTTTTCACTCAGCTGCTTTTTGCGCTCGTCGAGCCTTGCCTCCAGCGCGGCGCGGACGTCGTTTGCGAGCTGGCCCATCGCCGGGCGCTCCTCGGCGGACAGGCGACCCATCTGCTTGAGCACGGCGGTCAGCTCGCCCTTTTTGCCGAGATACTGGATGCGCAGCGCCTCCAGCGCGTCCGCGCTCTCCGCGCCGTCGATCGCGCCGAGGGAGCGCTCCCGCAGCTCCTTCAGAAGTTCTTTCATTCGTTTTGTCTCCTTATATGTGTTTATTTATTTCGCTTTTTAAAACCAAAAAACGCCCTTCATCCCACGAAAAACTGGGACGAAAGGCATTGCCCTCCGCGGTACCACCCGCATTCGCGCTTCTTTCAAAGCGCGCTCTTTTTGCCCGATAACGGCGGGCTTTTCCCTCCGGCCGCGTATTTCCCCGCGGCGGCTCCCGGACGAACCAAGCGGCGCGCATCGGGGCGGCTTTCAGCCTTCTGACCGTCCCTCTCTGCCATGCGTGGACCCGCTATTTTTCCGTTCACAGCCTTTGAAATATGTCTTAATGTGCCCATTATAGCGGGAAAAATGCCGAATGGCAAGATGGAATTTGACTATTTTTCAAAAGAAGCCTATAATATTTCTGAATTTTTCCGACAAAAGGAGAACAGAAAACTATGCGACTGAGCGACAGCGCGCGGATGCGCGAGGCGGACGCCGCGGCGATCGCCGCCGGGGTGGACTCGCTGACCCTGATGGGAAATGCGGCGGAGGCGTTTGCCGACGAGATGGAGCGCGCCGCCGGGGAGGCGGCGGAGGCGTTTGCGCCGACGGCGGCGGGGGAGTGCTCCGTCGGGGACGAGCGCGCCGCCTTTACCGCCGGGACGGAAAAGACCGCCGCCATTTTGTGCGGTGCGGGGAACAACGGCGGCGACGGCTTTGCCGCGGCGCATATTCTGAAAAAGCGCGGCTGGAGCGTGCAGGTCTTTTTCGTCGGCAAGCACGAGAAGATGACGCCCGACTGCCGCGAGATGGCGCGGCGGTTCGTGGAAGACGGCGGCGCGGTCACGGACTATAACCCGATGGACCCGCGCCAGACCGCCGCGGTGATGGGCGCTGCCGTCGTCGGCGACGCGATCTTCGGCATCGGGCTGAACGCCCCGGTGCAGGGCGCGGCGACGATGGCGATTTCCATGCTCAATTCCTGTCCCGCGCCGATCGTCGCGGCGGACATTCCGAGCGGCGTGGAGGCGGACACGGGCGCGATTCTTGGCGACGCCGTCTGCGCGAGCGCGACGGTGACGTTCACGCGCGCGAAGCCGGGGCATTTTGTGGAGCCCGGCTGCGTCTGCTGCGGCAGGGTGCGCGTGGCGGACATCGGCATCCCGGCGGAGATAGCCGACCGGTCGGAGATCGGCGCGAGCGCCGTGCTGCGCGGCGAGGTGCGCCTCCCGGCGCGCTACCCCGTGACCCACAAGGGCGACTACGGCAAACTCGTCATCTTAGGCGGCAGCGTGGGCTATACCGGCGCGCCGTCCCTCGCGGCGCGCGCCGCGCTCCGCGCGGGCGCGGGACTTGTGACGCTCGCGGTGCCGGAGTGTATTTATGCGATCGAAGCGGCAAAGTGCGATGAGGCGATGCCTTGTCCGCTCCCGGCGGAGGAAGGCGGGCTTTCCGCCGGAGCCGTGGAAGCCCTTGCGTCGCTGCTGGAAAAAGCGGACGTCTGCGCCGCGGGACCGGGGCTGGGACGCGGGAGCGGCGCTGCCGCGGCGGTGCGCTGGCTGTTGGAAAACTGGCATAAGCCCCTGATTTTAGACGCCGACGCGCTGAACGCCGCGGCGGAAATGCCGGAGGTGCTGCGCGCCCACCGCGGCGAGCTTCTGCTGACGCCGCATGAGGGCGAATTTACCCGCCTCGGCGGCAAGCTGACCGGCGACCGCCTGGGCGACGCGGTGCGCTTTTCGCGCGAGTGGGACTGCACGCTGCTGCTGAAGGGCCACCGCAGCATCCTCGCATTTCCGGACGGCACGGCGCATATTCTCACGAATGGGAACCCCGGCATGGCGAAGGGCGGCAGCGGCGACGTGCTCACCGGCATCGCCGCGGCGATGGCGGGCCAGCTCCCGTGGCGGCGCGCCGTGCTGACGGCGGCGTATCTCCACGCGCTGGCGGGGGACCTCGGACGCGACAGATTCGGCGAATACGGCCTGCTCGCGGGCGACATCGTCGAGCTGCTGCCCGCGGCGGAAATGAGCATTATGGAGGAGTAAAAGCAAAACATGCGCAGGTGGAAACGGCTTTTGCCTGCACTGATGATGACCCTGCTGCTCGCCGCCTGCGGCGGCGCAGGGCGCGCGGAAGCGAAGATCGAGGCGCTGCGGGACGCCGTCGCCGCGGCGGAGGAGGTCGCGTTCACCGCTGCGGTGCGCGCGGACGTCGGCGGCGAGGAATTTTGCTGCACGCTGCGCTGCACCGGCACGGCGGCGGGCTGCACCGCCGAGGTCCTGGAGCCGGAGCTCATCGCCGGCGTGACGGCGCAGCTGAGCCCCGGCGGGGCGGAGATCGGCTTCGGCGGCGTGTCGCTGCCGCTCGCGCTCTCCGGCGCGCCGGACCTCAGCCCGCTCGCTGCCGCGGGACTGACGGCGGACGCTCTGCGCTTCGGCTCCGTCCGCCGCGCGTGGACGGAACGGGACGCGGAGGGCAATGCGGTCTGTGCCGCGGAGCTTTATGTGACGGACGCGGCGGAGCTGACGCTCCGCTTCGGCGGCGAGACCTTCGCCCCGCTCTCTGCGGAGCTTTCCGTGGACGGCGCGGTGCGCGCCGTCTGCGAGATATCGGATTTTTCTTACAAATGAGGTTTTTGCGAAATGGACCTGAACACAAAACGGACATGGGCTGAGATCAGCCTGGAAAACATCGTACACAATATGCGCGCCGTCCGCGCCGCGCTGCCCGCGGGAACGCGCTTTCTCGGCGTCGTGAAGGCGGACGCTTACGGCCACGGCGCGGTCGCGGTGAGCCGCGCGCTGGAGGCAAACGGCGCGGACTATCTCGCCGTGTCCTGCCTCGACGAGGCGCTGGAGCTGCGCCGCGCGGGCGTGGGGCTGCCGATTCTGATCCTGGGCCACACGCCGGTGGAATATGTCCCCGCGCTGCTGGAAAACGACCTCACCCAGACGGTGACGAACCGCGCCAAGGCGCTCGAATACGACGACGCGGCGAGGACGCTGGGGAAGCGTCTGCGCATCCATATCAAGCTGGACACCGGCATGGCGCGCCTCGGCTTTCTCTGCGCCGGGGAGCACTTCGCGCCCGGCGTCCGCAACATCGCGGACGCCTGCCGCTGCCCGAATCTGGAGCCGGAGGGCATTTTCACCCACTTCGCCATGAGCGATGAGCCGGGTGCGGAGGCGGAAGACTATACGCGGGCGCAGTTCCGGCTTTTTCAGGACGTCATCGCCGCGCTGGAGCGCGAGGGCGTAAAGTTTGAACTTCGCCATTGCGCAAACAGCGGCGCTGTGTTAAACTATCCGGAGACGGCGCTCGACATGGTGCGCCCCGGTCTGCTGCTCTATGGCTACGGCGACGGGGGACGGCTCGGTCTGCGCCCCGGCATGCGGCTGATGACGCGCGTTGCGACCATCAAGACCTACGACCCTGGCACCCGCGTGAGCTACGGCGGCATCTTTACCGCAAAGCGCCGCACGCGCATGGGCGTCGTGCCCATCGGCTACGCGGACGGGCTGTTCCGCTGCCTGAGCAACCGATGCAGCTTCTCCGCGGGCGGGGTAACGGTGCCGCAGCGGGGAAAGATCTGCATGGATATGTGCATGATCGACCTCACGGACGCGCCAGAGGTGCATGTGAACTCCCTCGTGGAGGTCTTCGGCGAAAAAGCTCCGCTCGAAACGCTCGCGGAGACGGCGGGGACCATTCCCTACGAGCTGATGTGCAGCATCTCCAAGCGCGTGCCGCGCGTCTATATCCGCGAAGCAAAATTTTCGGACAAGGTATAATTTTTCCGCCGCCGTGGGAGAATGAGAACGCGGCCCTACATAAACTGGAGTGGGGGCGACTTCTTTTCTTCATCGGAGTGTGAATACGCATGAGTATCGTTAAGCGCGGAGACATTTATTATGCCGATTTAAGCCCCGTCGTGGGCAGCGAGCAGGGCGGGACGCGCCCCGTGCTCATCGTGCAGAACGACACCGGCAACCGCCATTCGCCCACCGTCATTGCCGCGGCGATCACAAGTCAGCTCGGCAAGGCGAAGCTGCCGACCCATATCGAGCTGCACGGACCGGACTTCGGGCTGACGCGCGACAGCGTTATTTTGCTCGAACAGATCCGCACGCTGGACAAATCCCGCCTGCGGGAGCGGATGGGAAAGCTGGACGACGCCACGATGGACCGGGTGGACAACGCCATCTCGGTCAGCTTCGGGCTTTGAGAAGCAGAAGATAAAATTCGGGGACGCGGAAAATGATCCTGCGTCCCCCGGAGGTACATAAACGCTTATGAAACAGAAAAAGACAAAGCTCATCGCGCTCATCTGCGCCGCGGTCGTCGTGCTCGCCGCGGTGGTTTATGCCGCCGGCGGCTACGGCAGCTCCGACGATCCGCTCGTCGCGAAAAGCTATCTCGACAGCGTACTTCTCCCGGAGCTGGAGCGGGAGATGGCGGACGCCGTTGCGGACGCGGAGGCGCAGCTGCGCAGCGGCAGCGGCTCGTTCACGGTGCTGACGCTCCAGAGCGGACAGACCGTCGTGTGCCAGATCGGCTGCCAGATCCTGCCGCGCATCGGCTTGGTGAAGGCGAGCGGTCCGGATTACCCCGTGCTCGTGGACCTCACAAGCGCCGCCTCCGCGGCCAACGGCGCTGCGCTCACGACGAACCATCTCTATATGGTAACGATCGCCGGCAACGGCTTCACCGCCACGGCGAACAACACCAAGGTCATCATCTCCGGCGAATACGCCGTGCAGTGAGAGGGATAAAACCGGAATCAGGCTCATACGCTATCGTATGAGCCTGATTTTTGTTCATAGGAGGTTTGGTATTTATGGAGGGTGTTTACCCCATTGTGATCGACGGTGAGATCGCCGGGAAGCTGACGGTCCGCGCCGCGGGCGGGCGGACGGTGTTTTCCGCCGTGTGCCGTCCGCTGGAGGGCGTCGTGCGCATCTCGGTTTACGGCGGCGGGCGCGAGGGCTACCTCGGCGTGCTCGCCCCGGAGGGGGACGCGCTGACGCTGGAAAAATCGTTCAGCCGCGCGGCGATGCGGGATTTCCCCGCGGAGATCGAGCGCGTGGAGCGCGCGGGAATGCAGACGCTGCCGCTTCCGCCGGAGCGGGAAACGCCGCCGGAACCGGAATCGGAGCCGGAGCCGCTCCCGGAGGACACGAGCGGGCTTTCGTGGTACGCCTCGCCGGACGGCGCGCTCGTCGCCCACGACGGTGCGCGCGACCTCATCGCGCTGCCGGTCGGCGACGGGCGTATCCCGCCGAACGTTCCCGGCAGGGAGCGGACGATCGAGGGGAAGGACTATGTGGTTTACATAACGAAAGACGGGCGTGTCGTGAGGTGAATAAAAGAAGAAGGTCCCGCCATCCGGCGGGACCTCGTTCGTTTTTTATTTCCCCCGGAAAAACTCCTCGAAATAGTCCCGGTCGGCTTTGTCGGCGAAGAGGGAGTCAGTTTCCTGCGCTTCATGGACGGGAGGCTCGGGCTGCTCGGGTGCGGCGGGGGGCTCGGGCTCGGCGGCGTAATCGTCGGTGAAGAACTCGATCGGGGCCTCCTCCGGCTCCGGGGCTGCGGGGCGCTGGGGGGCGGCGACGTGGCGGCCGGCTCCGGCGCGGACGGCGCGGGTGTATTTCCGGCGGCGGGAGCGGTAGAGCACGACCCAGACGACATAGACCACAACGAGGAGGATGACGCCGAACAGGATAAGCTTGAACGCAGTCGTCTGCGTGGTGCGGTGCAGCTCGCTTTTGATATACTCCCAGCGGCTGAGCTCCACGCTGGAGGCGGCGAGCAGCTTCACGGTGCCGCAGCTGCGACCGTCGCGCATGACGCTGACCTCGCCCAGCACCTCGCCGGCGGTGATCGGTGCGGTGAGCACCTTGCCGTCGCGCAGGGCGTAGACCACGATGTCCAGCGTGAAGTCGTTGGGGTCATAGTCGTTTGCCAGCAGCATCGTAACGTCTCCGGCGGGGCGGAGGTTTACATAATCCGTGTCCGTGCCGAGCGAGACGTCGACGGAGGCGATGTTTTCGTCGGAGCGGAGAACATTTTGATAGCTGTAATTATCGAGCGCCCAGTCGAGCAGGGTCTTGCTGTCCGTGAAGCAGGCGGAGCTCGTCGCGTCGCCGTAGACGACGCAGAGCAGCTGCCGGTCCTCGCGCTCGGCGGTGGAGACGAGGCAGTAGCCCGCGGCGCTTGTGTGACCGGTTTTCATGCCGGAGGCGCCGTCATAGAGAAAGCCTGCGCCGTACATGGACTTTTCGGTCAGCAGGGCGTTGGAATTCGTGAGGGCGCGCGCCCCGGCGAGATTCGTTGCGGGAACGGTGTATTCCGCAGTGCCGCAGAGCGTCATGAAAAGCGGGTGGTTGGACGCTTCGAGGGCGATGAGACCCATGTCGCGCGCGGTTGTGTAGTGCTCGCCGTCGGTAAGTCCGTGGGTGTTTGCATAGTGCGTGCCGGTGCAGCCGAGCTCCGCCGCGCGCTCGTTCATGCGGGCGACGAAGGCGCTGACGGAGCCGCTCAGGTGCTCGGCGATGATATTGCACGCCTCGTTCGCGCTGGAGAGCATCGTGCAGTAGAGCAGCTGCTCAAGCGTCATCGTCTCGCCGCTGCGGATACCGGCGGTGCTGCCGTCGGCGGAGAGACCCTCAAAGGCGGCCGCGGAGGCGGTCACTTCGTCCGTCAGGGCGGCTTCGCCGCGCTCGATCGCTTCCACGGCGAGGAGTACGGTCATGATCTTCGTCGTGGACGCGGGGTTGGAGCGCGTGTCCGCGTTTTTCTCGTAAAGCGCCTCTCCGGTCGGACGGTCGAGCACGAGCACGGCTGCCGCGCCGGTTTCCGGCTCCGTCAGCGCCGCGGCGGGGACGGCGAGCAGCGCCGTCAGAAGGCAGACGAGCAAAATTATCGGAAAAAACTTGATTTTTTTCATGTCATTCTCCCGCAAAGTATGGTATGATGAAAAAAGATACGCGATAGCTGCATCATTTTATCATCTTGATTATATGAAATTTTCTTCGGAAAAGCAACCATAAAATAGGGAACGGATATGAAACTGCAAAAAAGCGAGATCTGGGCGGTGGGGATCACGGCGGCGCTCTTTCTGCTTCTGCTGGGATTTCAGTACGGCGCGCGCCGCGCTCCGGCGGAGATCACCGTGACGGAGCTGGGCACGCCCGCGCCGACGGCGGTGGAAATGGCGGAGCCGGAGCCGCCGGCGGACGCGCCCATCAACATCAACACCGCGGACGAGGCGGCGCTGCGGACGCTTCAGGGCGTCGGCGAGGTGCTGGCGCAGCGGATCGTGGATTACCGCACCGAGCATGGACCCTTTCAAAGCGTGGACGAGCTCACAAACGTCAAGGGCATCGGCAGCGGCATTCTGGAGACCAACCGGGAGAGACTGACCACAGGAGGGACATCTTGAAAATTATGGTCGTGGACGACGAGCAGCTGCTCGTCAAGGGGATCAAGTTCAACCTCGAAAACGAGGGCTATCAGGTCGATACCGCGTTCGACGGCGCAGAGGCGGTCGAGCGCGCCGCGGCGGTGGACTATGACCTCATCATATTAGACCTCATGATGCCCGTGATGGACGGGCTGGAGGCGTGCATGCGCATCCGACAGCACTCAAACGTACCGGTCATTATGCTGACGGCGAAGACCGAGGACACGGACAAGCTCATCGGCTTTGAATACGGCGCGGACGACTATATCACGAAGCCCTTCAACATTCTGGAGCTGAAAGCGCGCGTGCGCGCGCTGCTGCGCCGGAGCGGGGCGGGGGAGCGCGGCGGCGAGAGGGAGGACACGCGGCTCATCCGCGGCGGCATCACGCTCGACCCGGAGCGACGTACCGCCTTCCGCGGGGAGGAGGAGGTTGACCTTACGGTTAAGGAGTTTGACCTTATGCAGCTCCTTATGGGCGCGCCGGGCCGCGTGTTCAGCCGGGAGAATCTGCTCGACCTCGTCTGGGGCGCAGACTATATGGGAGACATCCGCACCGTGGACGTCCATATCCGCCGTCTGCGTGAGAAGCTGGAGGCGGACCCGGCGAGTCCGGAGCACATCGTCACCAAGTGGGGCGTGGGCTATTACTTCAAGGACTGACGGAGGCGCGCTATGACGGCAGAAAAGCCGAAGATCCGCACAAGCGTCCAGCGCACTTTCGTGCTGCTGTTTTCCGTGTTCATCGCGCTGACGCTCGTGATGCTGAACACGTTTCCGACCGTTTCGTCGCGCGACCTTGTGTTCTCTGCAAAGCGCAGCGCACTCGTCAATCAGGCTGGCATTATGTCCTCCTCGCTCTCCGCGCTCGAGCGTCTGAGCGCCGACGGTGTGGACGCAGTGATGACGCTCGTGGACGTCAACGAGTTTGACCGCGTGACCGTGACGGACGGGAACGGCAGCGTGCTCTACGATACGGCGCGGCAGAATAACGCCGAGGGGCTCGTGTGCAGCTTTGACGAGGTCCGGCGTGCCCTCACCGGCGCGAGCGCGGAGTTTTACTGCAAATATGACGGCGATGCGTTTTATAGCCGCTGCGCCGTGCCCGTGATGAGCTACGGCCGCGTCATCGGCGCGGTGTATATCTCCGACCGGGACGCCGATCAGGCGGCGCTCATCGGCTCCATCCGCAGCCGGCTCGGTTACGGCTCGCTCATCGCCGGCGCGCTGATGCTGCTCGCCGTCGCGGTCTTTTCCCGCGCACTGACGCGGCGTCTGCGCGAGCTTGTCGGCGCGATGCGCTATGTGCGCGAGGGCAACTATGCCCACCGCGTGGCGCTGCGCGGCAGTGACGAGGTGACGGAGCTGCAAAGCGAGTTCAACGACATGACCGCGCGCTTGCAGTCCACGGAGGAGCTCCGCCGCCGCTTCGTCTCCGACGCGAGCCACGAGCTGCGCACGCCGCTGGCGTCCATCCGTCTGCTGAGCGACAGCGTGGTGCAGAACGCCGATATGGACGAGACGACGATGCGCGAATTCGTGACGGACATCGGACAGGAGGCGGAGCGCTTGCAGCGCCTCACGGAAAAGCTCATGATGTTAACGAAGAAGGATGGCGGCGTCCAGAGCGAGAAGGAGCCTGTGAACCTCAAAAAGGTCGCCGAGCGCGCCATTCACCTTCTGAATCCCCTCGCCGCGAAGCGCGGCGTCCGCATCTTCACGGAGCTCGCCGACGACTGCGTGATCTGGGCGTCGGCGGACGATATCTATCAGATCATCTTCAATCTGGCGGAAAACGCCATCAAATATAACAGCTTCGACGGCAACGTGTTCCTCCGGCTCGAACGCCGGGGGGAGGAGGCGCTGCTGACCGTGGAGGACACAGGCATCGGCATCCCGGAGGAGGATATGCCGCGCATTTTTGACCGCTTTTACCGCGTGGACAAGGCACGCAGCCGCGCAAGCGGGGGCACGGGACTCGGACTCTCCATCGTCCACGACGCCGCGGAAGCCAACGGCGGCGTCATCCGCGCCGAGCGGCGCGAGACCGTCGGCACCCGCTTCACCGTCGCCTTCCCACTCTGGACCGACGACGAAACTAACGCAAAGGAGCCCGATGCATGAGCATTTTCCCCGTCCCCGACGTGATGAAAACAATGTATACGAGATCCCCGCCCGGCTTTTCACGAACCGGGGGATCACCCATATCTTCCTCGATATCGACAACACCGTCGCGCCCTACACGATCGACGAGGCGACACCGCGCATGCGCGCATGGGTGCAGTCCCTGCGCGACGCGGGGCTGGAGCTTTTTATCCTCTCCAATAACCGCGGAGAGCGGCCGGAGAAATTCGCTGCCGCCTTCTCGCTGCCTTACCGCAAGCGGGCGTGGAAGCCGTTCACGAAGATCGCGAAGCAAGTGATGGCGGAGCGCGGCTGGCTGCCGGGCGACACGGCGTTCATCGGCGACCAGATCTATACGGACACCGCCTGCGCCAAGTGGTGCGGCGCTTTCGCCGTGACGGTCCATCCCATCGAATTCAGCCGCTTCGTGCTGCGCCTGCGCTACTGGCTGGAGTTTCCCTTCCGCCTGCGCTACCGCTGGAAGCATTCGAAATGAGGGGAGAACGCATGGAGCTATTTGTCCCCGGACGCACCGAGCTCATCGGCAACCACACGGACCACCAGCGCGGGCGCGCCGTTGCCGCCGCAGTGAAGATGGGGCTGTATGCCGAGGCTGAGCCCTCCGCCGCGCCGTGTCTGCGCGTTTTCAGCGAGGGCTTCGCGCCCGTTGAGATCGACCTTGCCGACCTCGCACCGCGGGAGACGGAGCGGGGGACGAGCGCGGCGCTTGTCCGCGGCACGGCGGCGTCGCTTGCCCGGCGGGGGCTGCCGCTTCGGACCTTCACCGCGCGGGTTCGCTCCACACTGCCCGCCGGCGCGGGACTCAGCTCCTCCGCGGCGTTTTCCGTGCTCATCGCGAGGCTGCTCTGTCCGGACGCCCCGGCGGAGACGCTCGCAAAATGCGCGCAGGAGGCGGAGAACGGCTATTTCGGCAAGCCCTGCGGGCTGCTTGACCAGATGACCGTCGCCCTCGGCGGCGCGGTGTATTTCGATTTTCTGACCGGCGAGGTGCAGCCGCTGCACGCCGATTTTTCCGCGATGGGGCTCGCCCTCTGCCTGACGGACACGGGCGGGAGCCATGCGGACCTGACCGACGCCTATGCCGCCATACCCGCCGATATGCGCGCCGTCGCGCGCGAGCTCGGCGGCGACGTGCTCGGCTGTGTCCCGGAGCCGGAGACGCTGCCCGCCGGGCGGAAATATGACCGGGCGCGCCACTTTTTCGCCGAAAACAGGCGCGTTCCGTGTCTTCGCGACGCGCTGGAGCGCGGCGACGCGGCGGCGTGCATCGCACTGATGAACGAGTCGGGCCGCTCGTCGGAGACGCTGCTGCGCAATATCACGCCCGACGGGCGCGAAAACGCGCTCAGCCGCGGCCTCGCACTCAGTGCGTCGCTGCTGCGCGGCGTCGGCGCGTGGCGCGTCCACGGCGGCGGCTTCGCAGGCTGCGTGCAGGCGCTGCTGCCGGAGGAGCATCTGGCGGGCTATACCCGCGCGATGGACGCCGCGTTCGGCGCAGGGCGCTGCCGCCGCGTGCTTTGAAAAAAGGAGGAGAACACGATGCCGAGAAAGACCCAGCGCAACACAAAAGGAAAGATCGTCTCCGCCGCGTGGAAGCTCTTTTATGAGCAGGGCTACGAGGACACGACGATCGAGGATATTCTCGAGCTCTCCGGCACGAGCAAGGGGACTTTTTACCACTATTTTGAGGGCAAGGACGCCCTGCTGGGCACGCTTTCCGTGCTCTTTGATGAAAAATACGAGTCTCTGCTGCCCGGCATCCCGCCGGAGCAGAATTCGCTTGACACGCTGGCGTATTTGAACCGCGAGCTTTTCACGATGATCGACGCGAGCAT
>CALJDB010000169.1 GCA_938023775.1 uncultured Clostridia bacterium | reverse complement strand
GGGAAAGCCGTTCCGGACGGAAAAACGTTCAGCGGCTGGTCAAAATGGCCCTACGCCAGCAACGCGATCTATGACGCCGGCGCAAAGGCGCGCAACCTCACCACCACGCAGGGCGACGTTCTGGATTTCTACGCAGTGTATCAGGACATCCCTGACCTGACGATCACCTACAACGCCAACGGCGGCTCCGGCGCCCCGGCGAGCGACAGCGTGCCCTACGGCAGCGAATATACGATTCCGTCCGACGTGCCCACGCGCGACGGCTACACGTTCCAGTGCTGGCAGAATTCAGGCGTCAGTTTCCTTCCGATGCAGCCCGGTGGTAAAATTACCAATCTCCATATAAGCCTGAATCTCTACGCCGTGTGGAAGCATAACCCCAGCGTGACCTATGACGCGAACGGCGGCTACTTCACCACATCCCTGCCCGTGGACTATCCCTCCCCGGCGGGAACGTACACGCTCACGGACGCCGTGCCTGTCCGCGAGGGCTATGATTTCAAGGGCTGGAAATGCTCCAAGGACGGAAACACCTACAGCTCCGGCGCGGAATACACGCTCGGCGGCTCCTACGATGTGCTCACCTTCACCGCCCAGTGGGAAAAGAAGATCTTCCAGATCAACGTAAACGCCGGGGCGGGCATCACTTATGACAGCGGTCTCGCCGGAGACTACGAGTACGGTACGGACAAAGCCTTCACCGCGACCGGCGACGGCACCGTCCGCGTGTATGCCAACGGCGTGCTGCTCAGTCCGCAGGACGATGGGCAATACCACATCACGGTCACGCAGGACATTGAGATCAACATTACCCTCACCAGGCGCGTGGAGTACTACATCGTCTCCTACGACCCGAACGGCGGCGTGAATGCGCCGTTTGACCGCGGCGAATATGCCGCCGGCGAAAACGTGACCGTCGGCGACGCGCCGACCCGCGAGGGCTACACCTTCACCGGCTGGAGCGACGTCACGACGATTTATCAGCCGGGCAACACCTTCCGGATGGGCAGCGGCGACGTCACGCTCACCGCCCAGTGGACCGCCAACGGCTACTCGATCGTATATAACGCCAACGGCGGCGAGGGCGGCATGGGCACGAGCGCTCTGACCTATGATCAGCCGCACACGATCGCGGAGTGCACTTATCATAAAACCGGCTACCGCTTCACCGGCTGGGCGCTCAGCCCCGACGGGCTCCCGTACTATCTCGGCGGCGAGACGGTCCGCAACCTGACGGCGGAGGCAGACGGCGAGATCACCCTCTACGCCATCTGGACGCCGAAGGAATACACCGTGACGCTCGATGCCATGGACGGCACACCCGCCAAGAGCTATGTCAAGGCGACCTATGACGCGGAGATGCCCGCCATCGCCCTCCCCACCCGCACGGGCTACATCTTCGGCGGCTACTACGACGCCATGACCGAGGGAACGTGCTATTATGACAACGCCGGCGCGTCGATGTCCCGCTGGAACAAGGACGCGGACGCGACGCTCTATGCCCGCTGGACGCCCATCAGCTACAGCATCAGCTACGACCTCGGCGGCGCCGAGGGATTCATCACAAGCACGCCTTTCACCTATGACGCGAGCAGCCGGCTCCCGGCGATCGGCAACATTACCCTCGCCGGCTATCGCTTCGCCGGCTGGGCGCTGAGCCGAAACGGCAGCGTCGTCTATGAGGACGGGGCGACGGTCAAAAACCTCGCGTCCGAGCAGGGCGCAACCGTCACGCTCTACGCCGTGTGGGAGCCGCTCCCGACCTACACCCTGCACTATGACGCCAACGGCGGCACCGCCGCCCCTGCGGACGGCAGTGCGCTGGAGGGTGAAAACTGCACGGTTTCCGACCGCGAGCCGGTCTATGACGGTTGCCGCTTCCTCGGCTGGAGCACGGACCCGACGGCGACGCAGCCGGACACCGCCTACGCCGCGGGTACGTCGCTTACAATGACGGGCGACCTCACGCTTTACGCCGTGTGGTATCGGCTGAAGACTTACACGATCACCTATGCCCCCGGCGTCAATGACGGCAGCGTGAGCAATCTGCCCGCCGCCGGGACAAAGACGGAGGACGAGCCTTACCTCCTCAGCAGCATGATCCCCGTCCGCGAGGGCTATGACTTCGCAGGCTGGAGCATCAACGGCATCAACAAGGATTACGAGGCAAACGACGCCTACGACGGAAACGCCCCCCTGACGCTCTATGCCCTCTGGGAGGCCAAGACCTACGGGCTGACGCTCCGCGATAACGGCGTCGGCACGATCACGGTCCTGCGCGGCGGCGACCCGCTGGTCTCCGGCGATGCCATCCGCTACGGCGACGTGCTGGACATCACGGCGGAGCCGCTGAACGGTTACAGCACGGCGTCGTTCTGGTGCCTCGTGAACGGCCGCATCATCACGACCGGCGATGCGAACCATATCACCACGCAGCTGACCGTCACCGGCGACGTGGCAGTCACCCTGCTCGACGCACGCAGCACGGAGGTGCGCTACACGGTCAAGTATGACGCGAACGGCGGCACGGGCAGCATCGCCGATCAGACCGTGAACTCCGTCGACACTACCCAGCTCAGCGACGGCACGGGCTTCACCAAAGACCACGCGGACCTCATCGGCTGGGCGACCGCGCCGAACGGCGGCGTGGCTTACGCCCTCGGCGCTGTCCTCACTGCGCCCATCGCGGCGGACGGTCAGACCGTGACGCTCTACGCCGTGTGGCAGACGCACGAGACCTACACCGTCAGCTACGACGCCAACGGCGGCATCGGCGCGCCCGTGGACAGGATCGCGTATTTTGAAAACGACACCGTCAACGTGCTTTTCACCGACACGCTGACCCGCAGCGGCTGGACCTTCCTCGGCTGGGACACCGACCGCAGCGCCCGCATCCCGACCTACACCACCGACGGCGACAGCTTCCAGATCGGCGCGGTGAACGTCACGCTCTACGCCATCTGGCAGCAAAATGCGTCGACTTACACCGTGCACTATGACGCGAACGGCGGCACGGGTATTCCGACGGACGAGAACGCCTATCTTTCCGGCGAGTCCGTGATCGTCAAGTTCACCCCGCAACCGAGCAGACCCGACTGGACCTTCCTCGGCTGGGCGCGCTCCTCCACGGCATCGACGCCGGAGTTCACGACCGCGCGCGGCACATTCCAGATGGGCAGCGGCGACGTGACGCTCTATGCCGTGTGGCAGAAGATTCAGTGCTTCACCGTTACCTACGACGCCAACGCCGGCGGCGAGCTCGTAACAGCGCTGCCCGGCGCGGGCAGCAAGACCGCCGGTGCGGACTACACTGTCAGCCCGACCGTTCCCGCCCGCAGCGGCTACACCTTCCTCGGCTGGAGCCGGACCGCCGACGGCGCGGCGGAATTTGCCCCCGGCGCACCTTACACCGAGGACGCGGACCTGACGCTCTACGCCGTCTGGGAGCGCATCGCCTACACCGTCAGCATCGACGACGGCGGCGTGGCGGACGTTGCGCTCACGACGAACCCGAACCAGAACCGCTTCCCCGGCGGCACCACGGTGGACTTCACCGTGACGGCGCTCGACCCGAATGTGCTCGGCAGCCTGACCGTGGCGGTCAACGGCGCCGTGATGCAGATGACGGAGGCAAGCGGCGTTCTCACCGGCTCCTTCGTTCTGGAGCGCGACAGCGTGATCGCCGTCCGCTCCGGCGCGACGACCTATACCGTCGCATACGACGCGAACGGCGGCGACACCCCGGCGCAGAGCGAGACCGCGGCCTATGTGACCGGCACGACGCTCGTCCTCCATGACGGCGCGGGCTTCACGAAGAACGGCTATCACATCAGCGGCTGGAACACCGCCTCCGACGGCAGCGGCGATGCTTACGCCCTCGCACAGGTGCTGACGAGCGACCTCACCGCCGTTCCGACGCTCTACGCCGTCTGGGAGGCTGACCCCGACGCGCGCGGCTACAGCTACACCGTGAGCTACGACCCGAACGGCGGGACCGGCACGGTGAAGACGCAGACGCTCTATCAGAACGAGCTGACCACTCCGCTTTACGGCAGTGCCGACGTGTCCGACTTTGCAAAGGACGGCTACACGCTCATCGGCTGGACGACGGTGCCCGGGGGCGCGGTTGTGAGCTACGCGCTCGGCAGCACGCTGCAGGCGCCGCTCGCCTCCGCCGGTCAGACCGTGACGCTCTACGCCGTGTGGCAGCTTGACGAGATCACCGTCACACTCTCCGACCCGCAGCAGGTCTGCACGGTGCCGAGCATCTCCGTCCGCCTCGGCGGCAGCTACGGCGCGCTTCCGACGCTGACGAAGGACGGCTGGACCTTCCACGGCTGGTTCAACGAGCGCGGCGAGAAGATCGAGAGCACCACGCTCGTCACAAACGGTGCGCCCCACACGCTCTATGCGCGCTGGACGAGCAACTATATCCCGCCCGCTCCGCGCGAGGACGACGACGGCTACAGCCGTGCTTACCGCAAGTGCCCGCGCGACAAGACCTGCCCCGCTTACATCTTCACGGATCTGGACCTGCGTCTCTGGTATCATGACGGCATCCACTTCTGCGTGGAGAACGGTCTGATGCAGGGTCTCCCCGGCAGCCTCTTCGCGCCGGGCGGCGCTGCGACCCGTGCCCAGCTCGTCACGATCCTCTGGCGTCTCGCCGGAGAGCCCGAGGCGGCGGACGCCGGCTTTGCGGATGTTTCTCCGGACGACTGGTTTGCCGCCGCGGTGAACTGGGCGGAGGAGACCGGGATCGTCCTCGGTTACGGCGACGGCCGCTTCGGTCCCGCCGATCCCGTCAACCGTGAGCAGCTCGCCGCAGTCCTCTACCGCTGCGCCCGCGAGCGCGGCGACGACGTTGCCAAGGCGAGCGACGTGAGCATCCTCAGCTTTGAGGACAGTGCCGAGGCGAGCGAGTGGGCGGTCCCCGCGCTGCAATGGGCATGCTCCACCGGCGTCATCGCCGGCACCACGGAGAGCGCTCTCTCCCCCAAGGCAACCGCGACCCGCGCCCAGATCGCCGCGATGATCATGCGCTTCCTCGTGGAGATCGAGCACTGAGTTAAAACCCCAAAAGCGAAAAGAGCCGCAGACGTTTTTAAAACGTCTGCGGCTTTTTTTACACCCGCGGCTCCGGTTCGGCATAGGCTGGAGCGAAAAAATCTCGCGGAAAGGTCGGATCGGCTATGGAAAACGGAAAAACGGAGCGCTATTTTCTCGGCGCGAACAGCGCGCGGGGCTTTTATTCGCTTTACGACGGCTTCACGGACCCGGAGGGCGGCGACTTTCTCTGGGTGCTCAAGGGCGGACCGGGCTGCGGAAAATCGACGTTTATGCGGCGCATCGGCGCAGCGGCGGAGCAGGCGGGGCGGCGCGTGGAGTATATCCACTGCTCCGGCGACCCGGATTCGCTGGACGCCGTGTGGCTGCCGGAGCTGCGTCTCGGTTACGCCGACGGCACCGCGCCGCATGTGCTGGAGCCGCGCTACCCCGGCGCGTCCGGGCTCTATCTGGACCTCGGCAGCTTTCTGGACGCCGGGGCGATGCAGGGCGAGCTGGACGCGGCGGCGGACTTAAACCGGCGCTACAAGGCGCACTACGCGGACGCCTATCGCCTGCTCGCCGCAGCCGCGGCGCTGCGGGTGAAGGGGCAGCCCGGACTCGTCACGGACGGTGAGCGCGGGCACGTGCGGGAAAAGGCGGCGCGCTTCGCCGCGCGGGAGCTGCCGAAGGGCGGCGGGACCGGGCGGCTGCGCGAGCGCTTTGTCTCCGCGCTCAGCTGCCGCGGGCGCGTTTCGCTGCTGAACACGGAGGGGCTGCGCCTCGTGGCGCTGGACGACCGCCTCGGTCTCGGCGGGGAGTTTCTCGCGGAGCTTGCCGGGTGCGCGGCGCAGCGCGGGCTGGACGCCGTGGTCTGCCGCGACCCGCTGGAGCCGGAGCGGATTGAGGCGCTGCTGCTGCCGGAGCGCGCCCTCGCCGTCGTCGCCGAGGAGCGCCCCGGCGCGCGGAAAGCCGACCGGCGGCTCCACCTCGACGCCATTCCGGACAGCGCCCGCCTCGCCCCGCTGCGCCCCGCGCTCCGCGCCCGCGCGCGGGAGAGCGAAGCCCTCCTCGCCCGCGCCTGCGCCTCCCTCGCCGCCGCCAAAGCCCTCCACGACGAGCTTGAAGCCCTCTACCGCCCCCACGTCGACTTCGCCGGTCTCGACGCCCTGACGGAAGATCACATCCGCTGGATCGTGGGGTAAAAAGCGCGCCCCGCCCCGGCTTATCGCCGGGGCGGGGCGCACGGTTCTCCTCACAGCAGGGTACCTCAGTTGCATCTTGCCAACTTGCCCAAAATTTGGTAGAAAAATCCAGAGAGGACGACTGAGACGCCCCACCGTCTTGACAAGGGCGCATGCGCTCTCTATAATATGAAAAAAGAGTTTCACCGGGAGGAAACACAAGACCATGAGCATCGTTGCAAGCATTCTGCGGACAAGCTATCGCGGCGCGGGGTCGAAGCGGACCTATGCGCTGCCGCCGGAGCTGTTTCTGCCGACGGCGCGGCAGATCAACGCGAAACGGAGCTTTTCCGTCCCGGAGGGGGACGGGCACTACGAAAAACGCGAGATTGCAGGCTGCGAGGTCGCCGTCATCCGGCGGCGCACGGAGCGGAGCGAGCGTGCGGTCCTGTTTTTCCCCGGCGGCGGCATGATGCTCGCGCCGGACAAGGGCGACGCGAAGAGCCTGCGCCGCCTCTCCCGCGCGACGGACTGCGACGTGTGGTTCCCCTGCCTCCCGCTCTGCACGGACCACTGCATCACGGAGGTCTATGACGCCGCTTACGCCTGCTATGCCGAGATGATTTCGGTCTACGGCGGCGGGAACGTCAGCACCTGTGGCTTTTTTTCCGGCGGGGCGCTGGCGCTCGGCATTGCAGCGCACAACAGCGCGCAGAAATCCCCTCTGCCCCAGCCGCGTCATATCGTTGCCGTGTCGCCGATGGACCTACCGTGGAACAAGGCGTCCAAGGCGCGCATGCGCGCGCTGAACGACCGCGACGTCACAATCGACTACGCCTATCTTGAGACCGTGGAGGTCTTCATGCGCCGCGGGCGGGACGACATTCCGCGCTACATGCTCTCCCCCTCCCTCGGCGACTGGCACGGCGTCGGCGACATCCACTTTTTCTTCAGCGAAGACGAGATCCTCTACGGCGCGCGCCCCGATCTGGAGACCGCCTGCCGCGCCGCGGGCGTGCCCTTCACACTGACCTCCCGCCCCGGCATGGTCCAAAGCTACTGCATGATGACCTCCTTCCCCGAGGGGCGGAAGGACTTTAAAAAACTCGCCGGACTGTTGCGGGCGTAAGTCCGCACGGAATTTGATAGTTTTCGGCGGGATCGCGGCGGTTTTCGCGGTCCCGCTGTTATAATATGCAAAAAGGCGGTGAGCTGCTATGTTTTTTGAATATGGTGCGGCGGAAATGGTGCTGCTTTCCGGACTGCACCGCCCGGACGTTTTCAGCTTCGGCGACCTCGCGATATTGCGTGGGCTGCGGATGGTTTACCGCCACCGCGAGATCAGCCGCGAGCGCTTTGAGGTCTACCGCCGGCGCTATTCGCCCTGCGGCAGCGTGGCGAGCATTTATCTCTGGGCAGTGGCGTGCGGGGCGCTCCCGGAGCTGACAGATCCCGCGGCGGAAAGGAGAAAAAATGATTCATACGGCGCATTACGATTCCCCGCTGGGCAAAATTCTGCTCGCGGCGGACGGGGAGGGGCTGACCGGGCTTTGGTTTGAGGGGCAGAAGTATTTTGCCCGCGGGCTCGGCGCGGAGTCGGCGGAGGGTGAGACCCCGGCGCTCGCCGCAGCGCGGCGCTGGCTCGACACATATTTTTCCGGCAGCGAGCCGGACTTCACGCCGCCGCTCCACCCCGTCGGCAGCGCGTTTCAGCGCGCGGTCTGGGACGCGCTGCTGCACATTCCCTACGGAAAAACGACGACCTACGGCGCGCTCGCGCGCGGCGTCGCCGCCCGGCTCGGACGGGCGAGCATGTCCGCTCAAGCCGTCGGCGGCGCGGTCGGCCATAACCCCGTCTCGCTCATCATCCCCTGCCACCGCGTCGTCGGTGCGGACGGCAGCCTCACGGGTTACGCCGGCGGCATCGACAAAAAAGTGCGCCTTCTGGAGCTTGAAGGCTCGGATCTCGCCGGGCTCTTCGTCCCGAAGCGCGGCACGGCGCTGTGAAAAACCGTCCCGCCGGGTGCAAAGCACCCGGCGGGACGGTTTTTAGTCTGCGTCGATGGGCAAGTTATGATACTCCTCGTAGAGATCGTTGATAAACGTCAGCAGATGGTACCACTCGATGAGGGTGTGGTAGGCGACCTTGCGGAGATAGGCTTCGTCGCACTTGGTGCGCGCGTCGCGGACGATCTTTCCGTCCTTTGGACGCCAGCCGATCCACTCTACGCTGCGGCGCTCCCAGCCGCCGCCCGTGCGGGGGCGGATCTGGCCGAGCGTCAGATGGCAGCCCGCCTCGTCAAAGCTCTCCCAGTCGGAGCTCTCATTGACGTTCAGCCCGGACGCCTTCAGCGCGTCGATGCGCTCCTGCGTGAGACCGTAGTCGCGCAGATTGAAGCTGTGGCGGATGGTGTCGTACTGGCGGTCGCCCTCGCCGAGGTCGAGGCTCTCCGTCGTGTGGACGCCCTCGCTCTTGTCGGTCCAGTTGATGAAATAATGGTCCCAGTGGTCGGCGGGGTTCCAGATCTTGTAGCGCAGGTTGCCGGTCCCGGCGGGCTGGCTCTTGGGGTGGATGTTCAGCCAATTCAGGTACCAGAACAGCTTTTTGACGTCCACGTCCTCCGGGATAGGCATATAGGTCGCGATATAGCCGCTGCCGTCCGGGAACATGCAGTAGCCGTTTTCGTGCTCGTTATAGGTGTCCTTCGGCAGCAGCCAGTCAAGAAAGCGCTCGGCGGGAACGGCGTCGCGCCAGTCCATCGGATGGCCGAAGATGACGTCCTTCACGTCCTGCGGCAAATCGTGCATCGGGTAGTTGTTATAATACTTCGCGAGGGGCATCAGCGCCTCGACGGGATTCAGCTTCTGCTTGGTCTGATAGCTCACGGGATCAGCTCCTTTCTCAGTTGTCCGCGCGCAGGAAGCGCAGCGCGGAGGGGGATACGGCGGGATAAGTCCTGCAGGTGTCCGTCAGAAGTCCCTCGCCGTCCGCGGCGAAGACGGTGACGTCGCCGGAGACCATGTTGCCGGAGAGCAGGAAGCGCCTGTCCGGGGAAAGGGCGAGCCCGCGCGGCAGGATGCCGCGGGCATTGATATGCTGCACGGGGCGCGGCGCGCCGTCATCCCCGATGCGGCAGACGACAATGAGGTTCAAGCCGCAGAGCGTGCAGTAAAGCGTTCTGCCGTTCGGGTGGACGAGGATATCCTGCGCGCCGACGGGCTTGCCGTCGACGGGTCCGGGGTCGCGGTCGAGCAGGTAAACGCTGTCGAAGCGCTCCAGCGCTCCGGTGGTCTCGTCGTAATGGAAGCAATTCAGCAGCGCAAGGTTTTCGTTGTTGACATAGAGCACGCCGCCCGCCGGGTGGAACGCGGCGTAGCGTGGGAAGCAGGCAACCTCCGGGGCGGTCCACTCGTTCAGGCGGACCAGTCTGCCCTGCGCGCGGTCAATGCGATAAGTATAGATCTTGTCCATGCCCTTGTCGCAGACGGCAAGCAGCTCGCCGCTCGGACTCGCCACAACGGCATGGAGCCGGGAGAGAACCTCGACAAGCTGGATGTGCCCCGAAACGGGGTCGACATTGACCTGCGAGTGCTCGCCCTTCCCGCCGGTACCGGGGTTCACGGACACGTCGCAGACCTCGCCGAGGCTGCCATCCGGCTCGATGCGGAAGAGCACAAGCGCGGAATCGTCGAACAGCACCTCGTTGCCGAAGCCGCCGTCCGGTCTGCGGACGATGCGCGTGACGTGCCACGGGTCGCCGCAATGGCAGACGGCGAGGTAGCGCCCGCTTTTGTCGAGGCAGAGGTAAGAGGGCTCCGGACTCAGCGATTCGCGCCGGTTCAGAAGCGTCAGCGCGCCGGTTTCGCGGTCGATGCGGAAGGCGAGCAGATAGCCGCCGCCGCCGATCTCGCCGCGGCGCTCGCCGCACTCGTCGTTGCTGTAAAGAATGCCGCGCTCCGCGTCCAGCCAGAGCTGACCCGCGGCGACGTCCGGGCAAACGGTCTCCAGCAGCTCCAGCGCGCCGGTATCCTCGTCGAAGGCGAAGACGGAGATGCCCTTCCCCTTTGCGGGCCGTGCCTCAAAGCTCCAGTTGCCGACATAAAGAAATGTTTTGCTCAAAAAACGCTGCCTCCTTTCAGTCCGCGTCCTGCGGCAGATCCTTATACTCCGCATAGAGCGCGGGCAGGAAGGTCGCGAGGTGCTGCTGCTCGACCGTGTTGTGGATCTGAACGTCGCGCAGATACTGCTCGCAGAGCATAAAGTCCGGTGTCTCCGCGTCGCGGACGACGCTGCCGTTCTCCGCGCGGTAGCCGATCCACTCGCGGGAGCAGGTCTCCGTACCGCCCAGCGGGCAGCGGCGGGTGACGGACAGCACGAGGTGGGAGCCGGGGCAATCGAAGCTCTCCCAGCAGGCGGTGATTGCGACGCCGGCGCGCAGCAGCGCGTCGTATTTCTCCTCCGGGAAGCCGTAGTCGCGCACGTCAAAGTTATGGCGCACGGAGCGGATGGCGGGACCGTCCTCCATGCGGCCCATGTCGAGCCGCTCAAGGGTATAGATCCCCTGCCGGAAGTCGCCGTTCACAAGACCGTGGTCGATGTGGTCCATTTGGTTCCAGAGCTTATAGCGGATGTTGCCGCAGCCCGCCGGCAGATTTTTGGAGTGGATGTTCAGCCAGCGGACATACCACATGCGCATCTCCGGCGTGATGGAGCCGGGGAGCACGGAGTAGTTCGCGATGTAGCCCGTGCCGTCTGGCATCATGCAGTAACCGTACTCCACGGGAAAATAGCGGTCCGCGGTCAGCAGGTCCAGCCAGCGCTCCACAGGGAGCGCGTCGGCGGGGTCCATCGCGCCCTGCGCGAGGAGCTGGGAATAAAGCGGGTTCGGTCCGTGGAGCGGATAGTCGGTATAGTACTTGCTGACGGGAAGGCGCTCCTCCTCCGGCGTCAGCCTCGGAATTTCGTAGATCATGTGCGTTTTCTCTCCTTTCCGCGTCAAAGCCCGTTGATCTCGCGCACGCGGCAGCAGGCGACATGGTGGTCCGGCGCGACGCACTGGAGCTTCTGCGGCTCGGCGCACCGCTCGCAGGCGTAAGGGCAGCGGGCGGCAAAGCGGCAGCCGGGCTTGGGGTCGATGGGCGAGCTGATCTCGCCGCGCAGCACGATGCGCTTCATTTTGTTGTGGATGTCCGTCGAGGGAATGGCGGAGAGCAGCGCCTTGGTGTAAGGGTGATACTGCGTCCGGAAAAGCTCGTCCGACGGGCTCGTCTCCACGAGCTGGCCGAGATACATCACGCAGATATCATTGGAGATATGCTTCACGACGGAGAGGTCGTGGGTGATGAAAAGATAGGTCAGCCCGCGGTCCTGCTGGAGCTTTTTCAGCAGGTTCAGCACCTGCGCTTGGATTGAGACGTCAAGCGCGCTGACCGGCTCGTCGCAGACGATGAACTCCGGGTCAAGGGCGAGGGCACGGGCGATGCCGACGCGCTGGCGGCGTCCGCCGTCGAGCTCGTGGGGGTAGCTCGCGCGCAGGCGCGGCGCGATGCCGACGAGCTCCATCAGCTCCGTGGTCTTCTCCTGCGCCTCGGCGCGGGTATATTTGCCGGAGATGAGCAGCGGCTCCTTGATGGAGTCCTCGATCGTATAGCGCGCGTCCAGGGAGGAATAGGGGTCCTGGAAAATAATCTGGGCATGCTCGCGGAAACGGCGGAGGTCGCGGCGGTTCAGAACGGTGATGTCCTCTCCGCCGAAGAGGATCTGTCCGCCGGTGCTCTCCTCAAGGTGGACGAGCATGCGTCCGAGCGTGCTCTTGCCGCAGCCGCTCTCGCCGACGACGCCCATCGTGCGTCCGCGGCAGACGGAGAAACTCACGTCGTCCACGGCGTGGACCGTGCCGCGCGGGCTCTTGAAGTATTTTTTGAGGTTCCGGACCTCAACGAGCTTTTCGGCATTATTCATGGCGCAGCACCCCCTCCTCGTCGATATGCAGGCAGCGGCAGAGATGACCCGGCTCCGTCTCGCGCAGCGCCGGCGCGCAGCTGCGGCAGCGCTCGTCGGCATACTTGCAGCGCGGGTGGAAACGGCAGCCGGCGGGCAGGTCGGTCGGGTCGGGCGGCAGCCCCTCGATGGGACTCAGCCACTCGACGTTTTCGTTCAGCTTCGGCAGCGCGCCGAAAAGCCCAAGCGTATAGGGGTGCGCCGGGCACTCGAAGATCTGTTCGAGCGTGCCGGACTCAACAATCTCGCCGGCGTAAATGATGGCGACCTCGTCGCACATCTCGGCGACGACGCCGAGATCGTGGGTAATGAGGATCGTCGTGCAGCCGTTCACACGGTTTAAGTCCCGCATCAGGTCCAGCACCTGCGCCTGAATGGTGACGTCCAGCGCCGTTGTCGGCTCGTCGGCGAGCAGCAGCTCCGGAGAGCAGGCGAGCGCGATGGCGATGACGACGCGCTGCTTCATGCCGCCGGAAAACTGGTGGGGATACTCGTCGTAGCGCTCGGCGGGAATGCCGACGGTCTCCAGCATCTCCTCGGCACGCTTGCGCGTCTCCGCGGCGGGCAGGTCGCTGTGGAGGCGGATGACCTCCGCAATCTGCTGTCCGACGGTCATGACGGGGTTCAGGCTCGTCATGGGGTCCTGAAAGATCATCGTGATCTTTTTTCCTCGGACATCGCACATCTCCTGCTCGCTGATCGCGAGCAGGTCCTCGCCCTCCAGCAGCACCCTGCCGCCGCGGACGACCGCCGGGGGCGTCTGCAAAACGCGCAGGATCGTCCGCGCAATGGTGGTCTTGCCCGCGCCGGTCTCTCCCACGAGACCGAGGACATGACCTTTTTCAAGGGAGAAGGAGACTCCGCTCACGGCGTGGACCGTTTCCTCCTTGGTCACGTAATCCACGCTGAGGTCTTCCACTTGCAGAAAAGCGCTCATTTCCTTCCCTCCTTCATTTCTTCAGCTTCGGATCGAGGGCGTCGCGCAGACCGTCGCCCAGAAGGTTCAGCGAAAGGACGACGATCATAATGCAGATGCCGGGGATCAGGCACATGTGGGGGTATTTCATAATAAAGTCGCGGCTGTCGGAGAGCATGGCGCCCCACTCCGGCGTGGGCGGCTGAACGCCGATGCCGACGTAGCTCATGCTCGCCGCCATCATAATGCGCCCGCCGACGCCCATCGTCGCTTGCACCAGGATCGGTGCGAAGGTGTTGGGGAACACATGCTTGACGATGATCCGCGCGCTGGAGCAGTTGCTGGTGCGCGCAGCGTCCAGATACTCCATTTTGCGCACGTTCAGGATCGACGAGCGCATCAGCCGCGCCGTTCCCGCGATGCCCTCAAAGCCGAGGGCGAGGATCGTGTTCATCACGCCGGGACCCAGCACGCAGGCGAGCGCGATGTTCAGTATCATGCCGGGGATAGACTGGATAATGTCGCAAAGACGCATGATCACAATATCGAGCCAACCGCCGAAATAACCCGCGATGGCGCCGATAATGACGCCGAACACCGCGGAGAACACGACGGAGCCGATACCGATGAGCAGCGAATAGCGCGCGCCGTAAATCACGCGGCTCAAGATATCTCTGCCGAGCTGGTCCGTGCCGAACCAGTGCTCGGCGCAGGGCTTCAGGCAGCGGTTTAAGATGTCGAGGTCGTTATAGCCGTAAGGCGCAATGCGCGGCGCGAAAACCGCGATGAGCAGCACGACGAGGAAGATGATCCCGCCGGCGACGGCGCCGCGGTTATCGCCGAGCCGCTTCATCACCTCGACGAACTGGCTTTTTTTCTTGACGGCGGGCTGGGTCTTCTCCGCCGCGGCAGCTGCGGTCGTCATGCCTTCACCGCCTCCTTTCTGCGCTTTTTGTCCCCGGTGATCTGCGCCTTCACGCGGGGGTCGACGGCGGCGATGAGCAGATCCGTCAGAAGCATAATGACGGAAAACGTGATCGCGAGCAAGATCACGCCGCCCTCCACGGCGGGGTAGTCGCGGTTATTGACCGCGTTGATGATATAAACGCCGACGCCGGGAATGGAGAAGATCGTCTCCGCGATGAGCGTTCCGCCCAGCGAGGTGCCGAAGCTCATGCTCGCCACGGTGATGACCGGAATGAGCGCGTTCGGCAGCGCATGGCGATAAACCACGGCGCGCTCGCGGACGCCCTTGGCGCGCGCCATGGTGATATAGTCGGAATGGATGACCTCCAGCATGCCGGAACGCATCTGGCGCGCCATGGTCGTAACGCCGGCAAAGGCGGTGGACACGACGGGCAATATCCAGTACTTGATCCCGCCGACGCCGAACGCCGGAAGCCAGTGGAGCTTTGCGTTGAACAGCAGTATCAGCACGAGCGAGAACCAAAAGCCGGGCAGGCTCGTTCCGATGAGCGCGAGCGTCATGGAGCCATAATCGGCAAGGCTGTTCTGGTGGACCGCGGCGTTGACGCCGAGGGGAATGCCGATGAGCAGCGACAGCACCATGCCGGACACGGCGAAGATGAGCGTGTAAGGAAACCGTGCGAGCAGCTCGCCCGCGATGCCGATGTTGGTGACGTAAGAGGTGCCGAAATCAAAGTGCAGGAACACGTCCCGCAGGTAGCGGCCGAGCTGGACGATGAAGGGGTCGTTCAGTCCCATCGACTGCCGCAGCGCGAAAAGCTGCTCCGCGGTCGCCGTGGGGCCCAGAATGACCTCCGCCGGGTCGCCCGGCGCAAGCTGCATCAGCGAGAACACCAGCACAGTGACGCCCAAGATCACGGGAATCATCAGCAGAATGCGTTTGATTATGTATTTTCCCATTTGCCTTGTCTCCTTGGAAAAAGGATGTGCGGAAAGGGATATGATCGGGTCTCGCCGGTCATATCCCTCGTCCAAAAAGCCTCGCAGAGTTCGCCGGCGCGCACGCCGCAAGGCGAGTGCGCTGAGCGGAGTGAATCCTTTTCAAAC
>CALJDB010000168.1 GCA_938023775.1 uncultured Clostridia bacterium | reverse complement strand
ACCTTTACCGGCTCCTGGTACGATGAGACCGCCGAGAAGGAAGGCGCGAACAAGCTCATTGATAACGGCTGCAAGCTGATCAGCCAGCACGCCGACTCCATGGGCGCTCCGACCGCCTGCGAGACCGCCGGTATCCCCAACGTCTCCTACAACGGCTCCACCATCGCCGCCTGCCCGAACACCTTCATCGTCTCCTCTCGCATCGACTGGGCTCCCTACTTTGTCTACTCCATCGGCGCTGTCATGAACGGCGAGACCATCGACACCGACTGGTGCGGCAGCCTTGAGACCGGCTCCGTCGTCCTGACCGACATCAACGAGACCGCCGCTGCCGCCGGCACCGCCGAGAAGGTCGCCGAGGTCCGCGAGGCGCTTGTTTCCGGCGCGACCCACGTCTTCGACATCACCACCTTCACCGTGGACGGCGCTGCGATCGACTCCTTCATGGCGGACGTTGACACCGACCCGGCTTACACCCCGGACACCGAGGTCGTCTCCGACGGCTATCTCCACGAGTCCACCGCCCGCTCCGCCCCGTACTTCACGCTGCAGATCGACGGTATCAACCTCCTCGACACCGCCTACTAATATCCCACACGCCCGGACACCCTGTTCGGCGTGACCTTTATGGTTATCGCGCCGGAGCACCCGGTGCTGGAAAAATACCGCGCGCGCCTGACCAATGCGGAAGCGCTGGACGCCTACCGCGCGGAGTGCGCCAAAAAGACCGAATTTGAGCGCACGCAGATGAACAAAGACAAGACCGGTGTGCGTGTGGAGGGGCTTTGCGCCGTACACCCGCTCACGGGCAAGGAGATTCCGATTTATATTTCGGACTACGTGATGATGGGCTACGGCACGGGCGCGATTATGGCAGTGCCCGCGCATGACGAGCGCGACTTTGCCTTTGCCCGCAAATTCGGCATCGACGTGGTGGAGGTCATCAAGGGCGGCGACATCGAAAAAGAAGCCTACACCGGCGACGGCGAGATGATCAACTCCGAATTTCTCAACGGTTACACCAACAAAAAGGACTCCATTGCGCGTATGATTGAGGAGCTTTCCGCGCGCGGCATCGGCGAGGAGGGCGTGCAGTACAAGATGAAGGACTGGGCGTTCAACCGCCAGAGATACTGGGGGGAACCCATCCAGATCGTGCACTGCAAGCATTGCGGCATGGTGGCGG
>CALJDB010000167.1 GCA_938023775.1 uncultured Clostridia bacterium | reverse complement strand
ATCTTCGGTGTCATCTTCGGCTGTCTCGTCGGCTATGCCGGCGGCGCCACGGACAATATCGTGATGCGCATCTGCGACATCTGGATGGCGATTCCCGGCATGCTGCTCTGCATCCTGCTCTCCACCGCGCTCGGCAACGGCTTTTTCAATACCATCCTTGCCATGACCATCGGCGGCATCCCCGGCTCCATCCGCTCCACGCGTGCCATGGCGCTCAAGGAGCGCGAAATGGAGTATCTTGAGGCAGCCAAGGCGATGAACTGCTCGCGCGCCAAGATCCTTTATAAGCACATGATGCCGAACATCATCGCCCCGACCATCGTCGGCACGACGGGGCAGATCGGCGGCACGATCATGCAGGCGGCAAGCCTTTCCTACATCGGTCTCGGCATTCCCCAGTCCTCGCCGGAGTGGGGCTCCATGTGCTCCGCGGCGAAGGATTATATCCTGACTTATCCCCACATGATCATCTGGCCGGGACTCGCTATTCTCATCACCGTCCTCGCCATCAACATGTTCGGCGACGGTCTTCGCGACGCGATGGACCCGCGCCTGAAGGACTGACGAGAGGGGAGGGCTAAGAAAAGCTATGACTGAGAATTTTCTTGAGATCCGCGACCTCGTGGTCGAATACACCTCCGGCGGTCAGATCGTCCACGCCGTGAACGGCGTCAGCCTCTCGCTCCGCCGCGGCGAAACGCTCGGTCTCGTCGGCGAGACGGGCGCGGGCAAGACCACGATCGCGAAGGCGATCCTGCGCATTCTGCCGGACCCGCCCGCCAAGATCCGCGCCGGCAGCATCGTGCTCGACGGCGAGGACCTGCTGACGCTTCCGGAAAAGCAGATGCTCAAGATCCGCGGCGCCAAGGCTGCGATGATCTTTCAGGACCCGATGACAGCCCTGAACCCGACAATGACGGTCGGCAACCAGATCAGCGAGGTCGTGCTGCTCCACAACGACGTAACGCCGGAGCAGGCGAGAGCCCGCACGATCGAGATGCTGGAGCTCGTCGGCATCCCGGCGCTGCGCTATATGGAGTATCCCCACCAGTTTTCCGGCGGCATGAAGCAGCGTGTCGTCATCGCGATGGCGCTCGCGTGCTCCCCGGAGCTGCTGCTCGCGGACGAGCCGACCACCGCGCTCGACGTCACGATCCAGGCGCAGGTGCTGGAGATGATCAACGACCTAAAGCGCCGGCTCAATACCAGCATGATCTTAATCACCCACGACCTCGGCGTCGTGGCGGAGACCTGCGACCGCGTCGCGGTCATCTATGCGGGCAAGATCGTCGAGTACGGCACGCGGGACGACCTCTTCCGCCGCCCGATGCACCCTTACACGCTCGGACTGTTCGGCTCGCTGCCGAAGCTGGACGACGAATCCCGCCGGCTCCACCCGATCCACGGTCTGCCGCCCGACCCGACCGCGCTGCCGGACGGCTGCGCGTTCCACCCGCGCTGCCCGCGCACCTGCGCGCGCTGCGAGACGGAGCAGCCGGAGCTTGTCGAGCTCGAACCGGGGCACTTTGTCCGCTGCTGCCGCTGCGGAAAGGAGGGGGAATAAGATGGCGCTTTTGGAAGTTGAGCACCTGAAAAAATATTTTAATGTCGCTTCGGGCTTGAATCATGCCGTCGATGATGTTACACTGAAGATCGAAAAGGGCCGCACGATGGGCGTCGTCGGCGAATCCGGCTGCGGAAAGAGCACTCTTGGACGCACGATTATCCGCCTGCTGGACGCGACGGACGGTCGCGTGCTGCTAAACGGCGAGGACATCACCTACGCCCGCGGCAAGGAGCTCCGCCGCCTTCGCGAGAAGATGAGCATCGTGTTTCAGGACCCCTATTCGAGTCTGAACCCCCGCATGTGTGTGCAGGACACCATCCGTGAGCCGCTTCAGGAGGCGCATCGCTTCTCCCGCCGGGAGATCGACGAGCGCACTGAGGAGCTTATGGAGCTCGTCGGAATCGAGGAGCGCCTCCGCCTTGCCTATCCCCACGAGATGGACGGCGGCCGCCGCCAGCGCGTCGGCATCGCCCGCGCGCTCGCGCTCGACCCGGAGTTCATCG
>CALJDB010000166.1 GCA_938023775.1 uncultured Clostridia bacterium | reverse complement strand
TCTGATCTGCGCCTTCTGGCAGGCCTATGACAACACCATTCCCCTGATCCTGACCAACAAATTCGGCATGAGCCAGACCTGGTCCGGCGTCATTATGGCGCTCGACAATATTCTGGCGCTCTTTATGCTCCCGCTCTTCGGCGCGATCTCGGACCGCCACCGCGGACCGATGGGGCGGCGCACGCCCTTTATCCTGATCGGCACGATCGTCGCCGCAGCCGCCTTTGTCGGGCTCTCCGTCGCCGACAACGCCCAGCTCGGACACCTCGGCGACGCCGCGAAGATCGACGATCCCGCCGCGCTCACGATGCTCTATGAAGCCGAGGCGGACCGCGAGCTCATCACGCCGGACGGCGAGCACTTCACTCTGCGCGAAGCCTTCACGGCGGAGGAGTTTTCCGCCATCCGCTGCCAGATCGAGAGCGGCGGCAGGACCGTCACGAACCCGGACTACACGAACTATGTCGTCCCCGCGCGGCAGGCTTACGCATGGCAGACCACGGCGGAGAGCCCCGCGACGCTCATCTTCTTCGTCGGGCTGCTGCTCATCGTACTCGTCAGCATGGCGACGTTCCGCTCGCCCGCCGTTGCGCTTATGCCGGACGTTACGCCGAAGCCGCTGCGCAGCAAGGCCAACGCGGTCATCAATCTGATGGGCTCCTTCGGCGGCATTCTGGTGCTCATCCTCGGCATGGTCTTCGCCACGAGCGCCGTGCGCAATTCGCTGATGAGCTATGAGCTCTATTTCGGCGTCATCGCGGGCATTATGCTGCTCGCGCTGATGATCTTCATGCTGACCGTGCGCGAGAAAAAGTTCGTGCGCGAGATGCAGGAGCAGAGTGCCGCTTACGGCATCACGGAGGACGCGCCGGAGGCGGAGACGGGCGAACGCCGCCGTCTCTCCGCCGCGGAAAAGCGCTCGCTGCTCTTCATCCTCGCCTCCATCGTGCTATGGTTCTTCGGCTATAACGCCGTCACGAGCAAATACAGCGTCTACGCGAGCAACATCCTGCACAAGGACTATAACCTGACGCTCATCATCGCGCAGGCGGCGGCGATCATCTCCTATCTGCCTGTCGGCATCATCGCGAGCAAGGTCGGGCGCAAGAAGACCATCCTCGCCGGCGTCATCATGCTCGCCGCCGCCTTCGGCGGAGCCTGCTTTATGCGCGACGACAGTCCGACGCTCGTCATGAACTGCCTCTTCGCCCTCGCGGGCATCGCCTGGGCGACCATCAACGTCAACTCCTTCCCGATGGTCGTGGAGATGAGCTCCGGCGCGGACGTCGGAAAATACACCGGCTTTTACTACACGGCGTCCATGGCGGCGCAGGTCGCAACGCCGATGCTCTCCGGTCTGCTGATGGACAAGCTCGGCATGACCGTCCTGTTCCCTTACGCCTTCGTCTTCGTCGCCCTCGCCTTTATGACCATGTGCTTCGTTCGCCACGGCGACAGCAAGCCCATGCCGAAGGAAGGGATCGAGGCGCTGAACTTCGACGAGGACTGACACAAAAAACGCTCAGGCAGGTGATTCGCGTGACGGCGCAGAGAAAACGGGATATACGCTTTGGCGCGGCAGGGACGCTTCTGATCGTCTGCGCCGTGGCTGCGCCCGCCGTTACGCGCGGGAACCGGGACGCGGATTTTTTTCCTGCCGGTGTCGCTTTTGCGCAGCTGCATCTATATCGGCTTGATGACGTGGTGGGGCGTTTCGCTCCGGCAGCGTATCATCCAGACGCAGGTGCGGCGGTATCTGGCGGCGACGGCGGCGCTGTGCGTATTCTGGCTGTCCATCCGCACCATCAAATTCTTCTTTGCCGCCACGCCTGCCGCCATCCGGTATCTCTGGTACAAGAATAAGAAGCGGATCGACAATGACCGTGAGAATTGGGTGGTGTTCCAGGACGTCCATGAGGCGATCATCGAGCGTGCTGTGTATGAGCAGGTGCAGCAGAAGCGGGGCAAAATCCGTAAGCGCCGCACCAACAACGGAGAACAC